>NZ_JBEZBW010000137.1:0-18896 GCF_040647305.1 Saccharothrix sp. NPDC042600
GGACCCACATCCCCATCGGCTACCACGGCCGCGCGGGCACGGTGGTCGTGTCCGGGACGCCGGTCGTGCGGCCGGAGGGCCAGCGCCGGTCGTCGCGGGCGGTAGCGGGTGCGGGTTGGCGGGTGGCTGTGGGTGGTGGGAGCGGGCAAAGCGAAGGCCGCCCCGGGCGGGGCGGCCTTCGGTGGAAGTACGGGTGTTCGGGTCAGGCGCCGGCGCGGGCGTTGCTGCTCACCAGGGCCGCCAGGCGGTCGCCGACCGCGTAGGTGGCCCCCGGCGACGAGTGGTCGCGGGTGGCCAGGTCGAAGGCCACCGACGCCTCGATCCGGCGGGCCGCCTCGTGTTCGCCCAGGTGGTCCAGCATGAGGGCCACGCTCAGGACGGCCGCGGTCGGGTCGGCGATGCCCTGGCCGGCGATGTCCGGGGCGCTGCCGTGGACCGGCTCGAACATGCTCGGGTTGCGCCGGGTCACGTCGAGGTTGCCGCTCGCCGCGAGGCCGATGCCGCCGGTGACCGCCGCCGCCAGGTCGGTCAGGATGTCGCCGAACAGGTTGTCCGTCACGATCACGTCGTACCGCGCCGGGTCCGTGACCAGGTGGATCGTCGCCGCGTCCACGTGCTGGTAGGCCACCGTCACGTCCGGGTGCTGCAACGACACCTCCTCCACCACGCGCGACCACAGCGAACCCGCGTGCGTCAGCACGTTGGTCTTGTGCACCAGCGTCAGGTGCTTGCGGGGCCGGTTGGCCGCGCGGGCGAAGGCGTCCCGGACCACGCGCTCGACCCCGAACGACGTGTTGATGGACACCTCGGTCGCGATCTCGTGCGGGGTGTCCTTGCGGAGCAGCCCGCCGTTGCCGGCGTACAGGCCCTCCGTGCCCTCGCGCACGACCACCATGTCGATCTCCGGCGGGTCGGCGATCGGGCTGCGCACCCCGGGGTACAGCCGGGCCGGGCGCAGGTTCACGTGGTGGTCGAGTTCGAACCTCAGCCGGAGCAGGAGGCCGCGCTCCAGGATGCCGCTGGGGACCGACGGGTCCCCCACGGCGCCGAGCAGGATCGCGTCGTGCTGGCGGAGTTCACCGAGCACCGACTCCGGCAACAGCTCACCTGTGGCGTGCCAGCGCGCCGCGCCGAGGTCGTAGCGGGTGATCTCAGCCGCTGGAACGACCTCACCGAGCACCTTCAGGGCCTCGGCGACGACCTCGGGCCCGATCCCGTCTCCTGGGATCACTGCGAGCCGCATCCACACACCTCCCAGGTATCAGTCCCATTGCGCGGGACTAGTTTCCTTTGCGAAAGGCTACCGGTCGACACCCCGTTCGCCGCACTCGGAACACCCTTCTGTGGCCGTTTCTCCCGTACTGCGGGACACCCGAACGGTTCAGTGCCCCCGATCGGCCGTCACCCGATGGTCTTAAACGGCTCTGGCCGGTCGGGAGCAGTCCCGACCGGCCAGAGTGGGCTAAACCCCGGGTCCTACGTCACGACACCTGCGACGAGGTCCGGACCCGCGTCTTGACCACGTCCACCTTGTCACCGGTGGTGTTGTGGTGGTGCAGGACGAGCAGGCTGTCGGAGCCGTCCGCCGCCAGGGCCTCGGCGTCGCGGTTCACCACGAGCGCCGTGCCCGGCCGCGCCAGGTAGGACAGCGCGGCGTCGCCGCCGCCCTGCACCCACAGGCCCGGCTTGAGCGGGTCGAACGACGCCGGCGTGTCGATCGAGTCGACCAGGCCGTTCGTCGTGCCCGGCGCGACGTAGAAGCCCGCCACACCGGTCGTGTACGAGATGCGGGCGGTGTCGGCGCCGGCGTCGATGCCCAGCGCCGAGAGCAGCACCGGCAGGACCACGACGTTGGTGTCGAACACGTTGGTGTCCACGTCGCCGAACTGGCCGTTCACGCCCTGGATGTCCACGGTCTGGCCGGTCTTGAGGTCCACCGTGACCGCGACCAGGAGGTCGGTGTCGGTCAGCTTGTTGGCGTAGACCTCGAAGTCCGGCGTGCCGTCACCCGTGGTGTCGATGTCGACGAACGGGATGGTGTTGTTGCCCAGGTTGTACCAGTTGCCCCAGGTGGCGATGCCGAACGCGAGCAGCGCCTGCTCCGGGGTGCCCTGCTGCTTGGCCAGCGGCGCGGTGGACGTGACGCCCACGTACCGCAGGTCGCCGCCCTTGGCGGTGTCGTTGAGCGTGCAGTTGGTCGTCACCGACCGGCGGCACTCGCGCAGCTTCGGCGAGGTCTGCTGCAGCTCCAGGACGCTCACCAGGGACCGGTAGGCGCCCTGGTTGACGCCGCGGCCGGTCAGGTTCAGCACCGACTGCGTGCCCGGCCCGCGGAAGGTGACGCGGTCGGGGGCGTTGATGTCGGCGGCCGGCTTCGGCGCCGAGTACACCGGCACCCGCAGCGGGACCGTGCTGCCGCTCTTCGGCGTGAACACGACCCGGCCGGACGCGTCGGCCAGGAACTGGCGCGGCACGTCGAGGTGGGTGGCCTCGATCGTCGGGTCGACCGTCTTGCGCAGGTCGCCCGGCTTGTCGATCTTCAGCGTGACCTGGACCCGCGCGACGCCGCGCGGGCTGAGCCGCACCGACTTCTGCGACAGCTCGTAGCGCACGCCCGGGATGGTGGTCAGCGCCTGGTAGTCGACGGTGTAGTCGACCCACTTGGTGGACTTGTTGACCACCTTGATGGTCTTGGTCAGCGACACCGGCCCGGTCACCTCGACCGTGCCGAACGACGCGCTCACCGAGCCCGGGTCGTCCTGGACCATCGCCAGCACCTGGTTCTCCAGGGCGGCCTTGCCGTCGATGCGGCCGGAACCGACGCGGTTGGGCGCGTAGGTCTTGCCGTCGGCCTTCACGTCGGCGGACGCGCTGTTCATCACCGCGGCCTTGACCTCTTCCGGGGTCCAGTCCGGGTGCGCCTGGCGGACCAGCGCCGCGATGCCCGTGGTGTGCGGGGCGGCCATGGAGGTGCCGCTGATCACCAGGGTCTTGTTGCCGGAGCCGACCTGGGCGGAGGCGATGGAGTCGCCGGGGGCCGCCACGTCGGGCTTGACGACCGGGCCGCGCACGCCGCGCGAGGTGAACGAGCTGGGCGTGTCGGTGATCGACTGGTCGTAGGTCGGCAGCACGGTGCGCAGGTCGCCCGCGAGGCGCAGGGACAGCGTGCCGGCGGTGACGGCCGGGCGCAGGGCGTTGGTCGCCGAACCGGTGAACTGCAGCACCGGGATGGCGGCGTTGCCCGCGATGCCGGCGCTGAAGTGCTCCAGGGTGGAGCTGAACACCGCGCCGACCGCACCCGCGGCGGTGACGTTGTTCGACCGGCCACCGGAGCCGCAGCGGCGGCTGGCGTCGTTGTCGTCCCACTCCAGCCAGGCGATCTTGCCCGCGACGGCGGCCTTGTCGGCGGCCGACAGCGGGAGGCACCCGTCCTTGTTGCCCGGGTCGCTCAACGGCACGACCGCGGCCGTGACCGACTTGCCCTCGTAGTTGAAGTTCTGGCTGTACTGGCCGGCCTGGCGGCCCGGCGTCGGCGCGACCACCTCGGCCGCGTCGCGCAGCACGAAGGAGTCGCGGGTGCTGGCCACGGTCAGCGCCTCGGGGGTGCTGCCCGGCGAGCCGCCGATGTCGTACAGGTCGCCGCCGTTGCCCGCGGAGAACACGGTGACCACGCCGGAGGCGTTGAGCTTGCGGACGAACAGGCTGTCCGGGTCGTCCGGCGCGCCGTAGTCCGAGCCCAGGGACAGGTTGACCACGTCGAGGTGGTCGGAGAAGTCGCCGTCGCCGTCGGGGTCGAGCGACCAGTCCAGGGCCTGCGCGGTGACGTTGGTCGAACCGTCGCAGCCGAACACCTTCAGCGCGTAGAGCAGGGCCTTCGGCGCGGTGCCGGGGCCGATGCGCATCGCGTTGAGCGAGTCCTCGGTGAGCTTGGTGTAGTCGCCCGTGAACGTGGTGCCGTCGGCGTTGACGCCGAAGCCCGCGGCGGTGCCGGCGACGTGCGAGCCGTGGCCGTTGCAGTCGATCGGGTTCGGGTCCGGCTTCGGCGTGTTGACCGCCGGGTCGGTGCTGCCGCCGTCGTAGGCGTTGCCCACGAAGTCGTAGCCGCCGACGACCTTGGCGGTCGGGAAGTAGCTCGGCTCGACCTTGGTCTCGTCGATGGCCTGGAAGGCCTCGATCGTGCCCGGACCGGCGAAGTCGGCGTGGGTGTAGTCGATGCCGGTGTCGATGATGCCGACGCGGACGTCGTCACCGAGCTTGCCGTACTGCTGCCACGACTTGAGCGTGTTGGTCAGCTGCACGGCGCTGGAGTTCTGCCGGGACTTCGGCACGACCGTGCGCACGGACTTCACGTCCGGGCGCTGGGCCAGCTCGCGCACCTTGTCGGCGTCGGCCGTGACGACCACGCCGGGCACGCCGTTGGACGTCCGGTAGAGCTCCTTGGTGGCGGAGTCCTTGGCCTTCAGCTCGCCGACGACCTGGTCGGCCTTGCGGCCGGTGTCGTTCTTCGTGGCCTTGGCGGCGTCCTTCGCCTGCTGCTTCGACGCGCCCTGGCCGGTCTTCTCCGCGTAGGTGTCGACGGCGGGCTTGGCCTCCAGCTCGACGAACGCGGTGACCTTGCCCTGCGCGGACGACAGCCGCTTGCCCACCTTCAACTGCAACTTGCCGGCGTCCAGCCCGTTCGCGGTCGCGACGGACTCCGCCAGCTGATCTTCCGCGGCCAGTGCCGTGCCGGTGGAAGCCGCGAGGAGGATCGCGGCCAGCACCGGTGCGGCGGATCTGGCGACAACGCGAGATCGGCTCACAACGTGCCCCAAATGAGGTCGGATACGACCCTCGGGCGGCCCAGCCACATCGGGTAGGGGGCAGGCGCCCGCGTGGTGCCGTGCCCTCTACGGCACCGGGTCAACCTCGTGGGGGGAACCTAATCGCTCTAGAGAGCCGGACGATTACTCCGACCGAGTGACGACAACCACAGATTTGACGTTCAACGGTGAACTGTGACACGTCCGGTACCTGCGGCGATATAACCAGAACGGGTCGCTCGTGACCAGAGCCACGTCAGCCTTCACCTGTGCCAAGGGCCGGGATCCGCGACGGACCCCGGCCCCGTTGAGCTCAGCTCACTCGAAGTCGACCGCGCGCACCGTGCGGGCGCCGACCGCCGCGCCGATCGGGTCCAGCACGGCGGTGTCCACCGGGCGGTCCACGCGCAGGAGCATGAACGCGTCCGCGCCGTCCTTGGTCTGGCTGATCTGGGCCGCCTCGACGTTCACGCCCGCCTCGCCGAGCAGGGTGCCGACGGTGCCCATCACGCCCGGCCGGTCCGGGTACTCCAGCAGCAGCACGTTGCCCTCGGCGCGCAGGTCGAAGCTGCGGCCGTTGATGCCGACCAGCTTCTCCACCTGGTCCAGTCCGGTGAGCGTGCCCGACACCGTGGTGGTCGAGCCGTCGGCGTGGACCGCGCGGACGGTCACCAGGCTGCGGTGGTTGGCGCTCTCCGGCTCCTTCACCAGGTCCACCGCCACGCCCAGCGACGCGGCCAGGCTCGGCGCGTTGACGAAGGTCACCTGCTCCTCGACCACGCTGGAGAACACGCCGCGCAGCGCGGCCAGCGGCAGGACGGCCACGTCCTCGTTGGACAGTTCGCCGCGCACCTCGATGGTCACGCTGGTCGGGGCCTTGGCGCCCAGGGCCGACACGACCGTGCCGAGCTTCTGCACCAGCGGCAGGTACGGGCGGACCTCCTCGCCGACCACTCCGCCGCCCTGGACGTTCACCGCGTCCGGCACGAACTCGCCCTGCAGCGCCAGCAGCACCGACTTGGCCACGTCCGTGCCCGCCCGGTCCTGCGCCTCCGTGGTGGACGCGCCCAGGTGCGGGGTGACGACGACGTTCTCCAGGCCGAACAGCGGCGACTCGGTGGTGGGCTCGGTGCTGAACACGTCGATGCCCGCGCCGCCGACCTGGCCGTCGCGCACCGCGTCGGCCAGCGCCTGCTCGTCGATCAGGCCACCGCGCGCGGCGTTGACGATGATCACGCCCCGCTTGGCCTTCGCGAGCTGCTCCGCGCCGATGAGGCCCTTGGTCTCCGGCGTCTTGGGCAGGTGGATCGAGATGAAGTCGGAGCGCTCCAGCAGCTCCTCCAGCGTCACCAGCTCGATGCCCAGCTGCGCGGCGCGCTGCGCGCTCACGTAGGGGTCGTAGGCGATGATCGTGGTGCCGAACGCGGCCAGCCGCGCCGCGAACAGCTGCCCGATCTTGCCCAGGCCGACCACGCCGACGGTCTTGCCGTGGACCTCGACGCCGTTGAACTTGCTGCGCTTCCACTCGTGGTTCTGCAGGGTGGCGTGCGCGGCCGGGACCTGGCGGGCGGTGGCCAGCAGCAGGGCGACGGCGTGCTCGGCGGCGCTGACGATGTTGGACGTCGGCGCGTTCACCACCATCACGCCGCGCTCGGTCGCCACCGGCACCTCGACGTTGTCCAGGCCGACACCCGCGCGGGCCACGACCTTGAGCTTCGTGGTCGCCTCGAACACCTCGCGGTCCACCTTGGTGGCGGAGCGCACCAGCAACGCGTCGGCGTCGGCCACGGCGGCGAGCAGCGCGGGACGGTCGGTGCCGTCGACGTGGCGGACTTCGAGACCGTCGCCGAACACGTCGAGCACGGACGGGGCGAGCTTCTCGGCGATCAGGACAACGGGCTTGGTCACGGACGTGCTCCCGGTGGTGTGCAAGACGGGTGGGGAGCGCGGGGCCGTATCCAGCGAGCCGAGACCCGCGCCGGCCGGCCACGGCGATGTGTCCGGGTTGTTAACGAGCATAGTCAGCGGCGGTCGGGGTCGGTGAACCCGGGTGCCCTGTCCCACCTGCTGGTTTCCGGTACGACCGTTCTACTTGGACCCACCGGTTTCCCCCGGGCGGCGTGGGTGCGCGGCGGTCGCGGCTACCAGTCGACGCGGCGGGCGATGGCGGCCAGGCGGTCGTCGTGGACCAGGGGTCTCAGCACGCCGAACACGTCCAGGCGGCCGTCGGCGTCGTAGCTGTTGGCCGCCCACTCGGCGTCCAGGTCGCCGCCCTGCGCCAACTCGTGCCACCGGCGGACGTGCCAGCCCTGGTCGGCGCGGAACCCCGGGCTCTGCGCCACCCGCACACCCTGCTCGGCCTTGCGCTCCAGGTCGGCGCGGCTGCGCAGCGGCGCGTGCAGGCAAGCCACGTCGGTGGCCCGCTCCCACCGCTCGCCGACCCCGGACACGCCGTGGTTGCCCGCGTGCACCTCGATCGTCGGCACCGCCCGCGACACGCACTTGGGCGGGTACTCCATCTCCACGAAGCCGATCTCCCGCGCGGTGACCAACTCGGACGTCCGGTCCACCGGCCCCACGGCCCGCTCGGCCCGCCGGGTCATGGTCTGCAGCCCCTCGGGCGCGTTGCGGGCCCGGCCGCGTTCCTGGACGAAGTTCACCACCGGGCACAGCAGCACGTCCGCCTCGGTCGCGGCCAGCCGGCGGCGCAGGCCGCCCTCGGCGTGCCAGAACTCGTCGGCGTCGACCACGACGATCCAGTCCGCGCCCCGGTCCACGGCTTCGCGGGCGAGCGCCGTGGTCACCTCGGACTGCCGGTAGGAGCCGTCGTCCCGGGTCCACCGGACGCGGCCGGTCGCCCGGTCGAGGTCGCGCAGCACCCGGGAGGTCCCGTCGGAGGAGCCGTTGTCGACCACGAGCACCTCGTCGACCACGTTCATCAGGTGGTGGCGGAGGTTGGCCTCGATGACGTCACCTTCGTCGCGCACCATCGCGACACCGACGACCTTCACCGGCACTCCAGTCTGGCGCCACCGCGCCCGGTCCGAGGGGCGTGCAGCATAACTCGCCGGTATCCGGCGGTGACCGGCCACGACGTCGGTCGGGGAGGCCGAGCGACGGGCCGCATGCTCGTAGTCGTCGAACGGCCGCTACCAGGGCTCGTCGAACTCGCCGTCCTTGACGCCCAGGATGAAGGCCTCCCACTCGGCCGGCGTGAAGACCAGCACCGGGCCCTCGGGGTGGGCGGAGTTGCGCATCGCCGTGTAGGTCACGCCGTCGGTGTGCTCGACGAACGCGATCTCGACGTGTTCGTCCTCGTCCTCCGCGCCCTCGTCGCTGCGGATCCACGACGCGCCGGTCAGGTCCAGGTTGCCCCGGACGTGGGCCTTGTCGTCGTAGATGGGCGCGCTGTCACTCATGACGGGTAGGTATACCGGAGCCCGCGGCGGGTGAGAACACCGCGGGCTCCGTCTGGTGAGTGGCTTGTGATCAGGCCGTTTCGGTGATCGGCCGGTCGACCCAGGACATCAGGCCGCGCAGCTTCTTGCCGACCTCCTCGATCGGGTGCTGCTCGCCCTCCTGCTGCAACTTCTTGTAGTTGCCGCGGCCGGCGTCGTCCTCGTTCACCCACTCGGTGGCGAAGGTGCCGTCCTGGATCTCGCCCAGGATCTTGCGCATCTCCTCCTTCACGGCCGGCGTGATGACGCGCGGGCCGCGGGTGAGGTCGCCGTACTCGGCGGTGTCCGAGATGGAGTACCGCATGCGGGCGATGCCGCCCTCGTACATGAGGTCCACGATCAGCTTCAGCTCGTGGAGGCACTCGAAGTAGGCGACCTCCGGCGCGTAGCCCGCCTCGGTCAGCACCTCGAAGCCCGCCTGCACCAACGCGGACGCGCCGCCGCAGAGCACCGCCTGCTCACCGAACAGGTCGGTCTCGGTCTCCTCCTTGAACGTCGTCTTGATGACGCCCGCGCGGGTGCCGCCGATGGCCTTGGCGTACGCCAGCGCCAGCGCCTGCGCGTTGCCCGACGCGTCCTGCTCGACCGCGATCAGCGCGGGCACGCCCTTGCCGTCCACGAACTGGCGGCGCACCAGGTGGCCCGGGCCCTTCGGCGCGACCATGGCCACGTCCACGTTGGACGGGGCCTCGATCAGGCCGTAGCGGATGTTGAAGCCGTGGCCGAAGAACAGCGCGTCGCCGTCCTTGAGGTTGGGCGCGATGTCCTGGGCGTAGATGTGCCGCTGCGCGGTGTCCGGCGCCAGGATCATGATCACGTCGGCCTCGGCCGCCGCGTCGGCGTTGGACAGGACCCGCAGGCCCTCCTCCTCCGCCTTGGCCGCGGACTTCGAGCCCTCGCGGAGACCGATCCGCACGTCGACGCCGGAGTCGCGCAGGCTCAGCGCGTGGGCGTGGCCCTGGCTGCCGTAGCCGATGACCGCGACCTTGCGCCCCTGGATGATGCTCAGGTCGGCATCGTCGTCGTAGAAGATCTCGACGCTCACTGTTCAGTACTTCCCTTCGTGGAAACGGGTTTCAGCGCACCGCGGTCGCGGTGATGGAGCGGGCGCCACGGCCGATGGCGACCATGCCGGACTGGACGATCTCACGGAGCCCGTAGGGCTCCAGCATCCGCAACAGCGCGTCGAGCTTCTCGGACGTGCCGGTGGCCTCGACCGTCACCGCTTCGGGTGACACGTCGACGACCTTCGCGCGGAACAGCTGCACCGTCTCCAGGACCTGGCTGCGGACGGTGGCGTCGGCGCGCACCTTCACCAGCAGGAGCTGGCGCTGCACCGACGCCGTCGTCTCCAGCTCCACGATCTTGATGACGTTGACGAGCTTGTTGAGCTGCTTGGTGACCTGCTCCAGGGGCAGCTCGTCCACGGAGACCACGATGGTCATCCGGGAGATCTCGGGGTGCTCGGTGCGTCCCACGGCGAGCGACTCGATGTTGAAGCCGCGGCGGGAGAACAGCCCCGCCACCCGCGCGAGGACGCCGGGCTTGTCCTCGACCAGAACGCTCAGGGTGTGCCTCGTCATCGTCACTCGTCCTCGTCGAACAGCGGGCGGATGCCCCGCGCGGCCATGATCTCGCTGTTGCCGGTGCCCGCCGCGACCATCGGCCACACCTGCGCGTCCTTGCCCACGACGAAGTCGATGACCACCGGGCGGTCGTTGATCTCCATCGCCTGAGCGATCACCGCGTCCACCTCGTCCTTGGACTCGGCGCGCAGCCCGGCGCAGCCCAGCGCCTCGGCGAGCAGCACGAAGTCGGGGATGCGGTGCTTGTGCGTGCCCAGGTCGGTGTTGGAGTAGCGCTCGCCGTAGAACAGGGTCTGCCACTGGCGGACCATGCCCAGGTTGCCGTTGTTGATGACGGCGACCTTGATCGGGATGCCCTCGATGGCGCAGGTGGCCAGCTCCTGGTTGGTCATCTGGAAGCAGCCGTCGCCGTCGATGGCCCACACCTGGACCCCCGGCACGCCCGCCTTCGCGCCCATCGCCGCGGGCACCGCGTAGCCCATCGTGCCCAGGCCGCCGGAGTTGATCCACGTGCGCGGGCTCTCGTACTTGATGAACTGCGCCGCCCACATCTGGTGCTGCCCGACGCCCGCGGTGAACAGGGTGTCGGCCGGGGTCAGCACGCCGATCCGCTCGATCACGTACTGCGGGGACAGCGTGCCGTCCTCGGGCCAGTCGTAGCCCAGCGGGAACGTGCCGCGCAGCGCGTCGAGCTGCTCCCACCACGGGGCGAGGTCCACGGTCCGCTTCGAGTTCTCCTTCTCGGTGCGGACGGCGTCGATCAGCTCGCTGATGATCTCCTTGCAGTCGCCGACGATCGGGACGTCCGCGCGGCGGTTCTTGGAGATCTCGGCCGGGTCGATGTCGGCGTGCACGACCTGCGCGTCCGGCGCGAACGTGGACAGCTGGCCGGTGACCCGGTCGTCGAACCGGGCGCCCAGGGCGACGAGCAGGTCGGACTTCTGCATGGCCGCGACCGCCGCGACGGTGCCGTGCATGCCGGGCATGCCCAGGTGCTGCGGGTGCGAGTCGGGGAACGCGCCGCGCGCCATCAGCGTGGTGACGACGGGGATCTTCGTCTCCTCGGCCAGGCGCAGCAGCTCGGCCGACGCCTCGGCCTTGATGACGCCGCCGCCCACGTACAGCACCGGGCGCTTGGCCGCGGCGATGAGCTTGGCGGCCTCGCGGACCTGCTTGCCGTGCGGCCGGGTGGTCGGCCGGTAGCCGGGCAGGCGCAGCTCCGGCGGCCAGGAGAACGACGTCATCTCCTGCAGGACGTCCTTGGGGATGTCCACCAGGACCGGGCCGGGGCGGCCGGTCGAGGCCAGGTGGAACGCCTCGGCGATCGCGCGGGGGATCTCGGCCGGGTCGGTGACCAGGAAGTTGTGCTTGGTGATCGGCATCGTGATGCCGCAGATGTCGGCTTCCTGGAACGCGTCGGTGCCGATCAGGCCGCGGGTCTGCTGGCCGGTGATGGCGACCACCGGGACGGAGTCCATGTTGGCGTCGGCCAGCGGCGTGACCAGGTTCGTCGCGCCCGGACCGGAGGTCGCCATGCAGACGCCGACCTTGCCGGTGGCCTGCGCGTAGCCGGTCGCGGCGTGGCCCGCGCCCTGCTCGTGGCGGACCAGGACGTGGCGCACCTTGGTGGAGTCGAGCAGCGGGTCGTAGGCAGGGAGGATCGTGCCGCCCGGGATGCCGAACACCACCTCGCAGCCGACCGCTTCGAGGGAGCGGACGAGGGACTGGGCGCCCGTCACGCGGACGGGGGCACCGCTCGGCGGGGCCGGTTTCGGCCGCGGTCCAGGGCGGGGCGACGGCGACTCGCCGGGAGCCGGTCGCGAGGTTGCGCTGGTCATCTTCTCTGCCTCGTGGGTGTGGAGAATGCACGGTCCGGGCACGAAAAAACCCTCGCCAACCCGATCTGGACGGGTCGTACGAGGGTCGCGCGTCGACGCAGCCTTGCTACTGCCTAGGCGTCGACGCGCCTGGGAAGTACGAGAACGAGGTTGCGCTGCATGCCGGTGACGTTAACCGTGAACCGCAAGGGGCGTCAACTGTGCGGGACGGCACTCCCGGATGGTGGGCACCCCTCCGTGCGTGAACGAGGGCCGGAGTCACCCGTCCGGTGGCACGGTGGCAGCATCACGTGACGTGGAGAAGCTCGTGTTCCGGATCCCCGCGCCCGCCCTGCTGGCCGCCCTGACCATCGCGATCTGCGTGACGCCGGTCGCCTGGACCGTGCCCGGCCTCCAGGTCCTCTACGCGGTGCCCGTCGGGTACGCGGTGTGGGTGCTGCGCAACCGGACCACGGTGGACTCGTCCCAGCTCGTGGCCCGCAGCACCTTCGGCAAGCGGGTCGTGGCGTGGGACGACGTGAAGGCCATCAAGGTCGTCCCGAAGGGGTGGCTGAGCGCGGTGCTCACGGACGACTCGCTGGTCCGGCTGCCCGCCGTCCGGGCGCTGCACCTGGGCGCCCTTTCGTCGGCCAGCGGCGGCCGGGTGCCGGACCCGAACGCGGAGCCCGGCTCCGTAGAGTCATCGGAGTGACTTCCACCACGCAGACCCGCTGGGTGCCCGGGGTCAGCCTGGCGCTGGCGCTGGCCGGGCTCGCCGTGTCCACGTACCTCACCGTCGCCCACTTCGCGGCCGGCGCGCTGCTGTGCGCCGAGGGCGAGGTGATCGACTGCGGGACCGTCACCACCAGTGAGCAGTCGGAACTGCTCGGCGTCCCCGTGGCGGTGCTGGGGCTGGCGTTCTTCGCGTTCGTGACCGTGTTGTGCCTGCCGTTCGCGTGGCGCGACCGGCGGCTGCACTGGCTGCGCCTGGGGTCGGTGGCCGTGGGCGTGCTGTTCGTGGTCTACCTCGTCGCGGCGGAGTTCCTGCTGATCGGCAAGATCTGCCTGTGGTGCACG
This sequence comes from Saccharothrix sp. NPDC042600, assembly GCF_040647305.1. Classification (NCBI taxonomy): domain Bacteria; kingdom Bacillati; phylum Actinomycetota; class Actinomycetes; order Pseudonocardiales; family Pseudonocardiaceae; genus Saccharothrix; species Saccharothrix sp. NPDC042600. The sequence goes on from NZ_JBEZBW010000137.1 coordinate 12,741, forward strand.
GCCGTGCACGTCATCACACTCGCGCTGGCCGGCGTGCTGGTCACGGACGCTTTGCGGCGGAGTAGCCTCTAAGTCACCGCACCCCCGTCACGCCCGGTGCCCACCCCGCGCACTGGATCGCTTCGGACACGTTCTTCGCAGTACCTCTCTTTTGGAGGAGCCGTGCCACCGCTCCGTTCCCGCACCACGACCCACGGCCGCAACGCCGCGGGCGCTCGCGCGCTGTGGCGCGCGACCGGCATGACCGATTCCGACTTCGGCAAGCCGATCGTGGCCATCGCCAACTCGTACACGCAGTTCGTGCCCGGTCACGTGCACCTGCGCGACCTCGGCGACATCGTGGCGGAGGCGGTGCGCGAGGCCGGCGGCGTGCCGCGCGAGTTCCACACCATCGCGGTCGACGACGGCATCGCCATGGGCCACAGCGGGATGCTGTACTCGCTGCCCTCGCGCGAGATCATCGCCGACTCGGTCGAGTACATGGTCAACGCGCACCAGGCCGACGCGATCGTGTGCATCTCCAACTGCGACAAGATCACCCCGGGGATGCTCAACGCCGCGATGCGGCTCAACATCCCGGTCGTGTTCGTCTCCGGCGGTCCGATGGAGGCCGGCAAGGCGGTCGTGGTGGACGGCGTGGCCGTCGCGCCGACGGACCTGATCACCGCGATCTCCGCGTCGGCGTCGCCCGAGGTGGACGACGAGGGCCTGGCCGTGGTCGAGCGGTCGGCGTGCCCGACGTGCGGGTCGTGCTCGGGCATGTTCACCGCGAACTCGATGAACTGCCTCACCGAGGCCCTGGGCCTGGCGCTGCCCGGCAACGGCTCGACGCTGGCCACGCACGCGGCCCGGCGCGAGCTGTTCGCGCAGGCGGGGCGCACGGTCGTGGAGCTGTGCCGGCGGTACTACGGCGAGGACGACGAGTCGGTGCTGCCGCGCTCGATCGCGTCCCGGGCGGCGTTCGAGAACGCGATGGCGCTGGACATGGCCATGGGCGGGTCCACCAACACCGTGCTGCACATCCTGGCGGCGGCGCAGGAGGGTGAGATCGAGTTCACCCTGGCCGACATCGACGCGTTGAGCCGGCGGGTGCCGTGCCTGTCGAAGGTGTCGCCGAACTCGGACTACCACATGGAGGACGTCCACCGGGCGGGCGGCATCCCGGCGCTGCTGGGCGAGCTGTGGCGCGCGGGCCTGCTGAACGAGGACGTGTGGACGGTGCACAGCCCCGACCTGGCGTCCTGGCTGTCGAAGTGGGACGTCCGCGCCGCCTCGCCGGCCCCGGAGGCGATCGAGCTGTTCCACGCCGCTCCCGGCGGCGTGCGCACGACGCAGGCGTTCTCCACGAGCAACCGCTGGTCGAAGCTGGACACGGACGCGGCGGGCGGCTGCATCCGCGACGTCGAGCACGCGTACACCAAGGACGGCGGCCTGGCGGTGCTGCACGGCAACCTGGCCGAGCGCGGCGCCGTGATCAAGGCGGCGGGCATCGACGAGGACCTGTGGCACTTCGAGGGGCCCGCGCGGGTCGTGGAGTCGCAGGAGCAGGCCGTGTCGGTGATCCTCGGCAAGCAGATCCAGCCCGGTGACGTGCTGGTCGTGCGCTACGAGGGGCCGGCGGGCGGTCCGGGCATGCAGGAGATGCTGCACCCGACGGCGTTCCTGAAGGGCGCCGGGCTGGGCAAGAAGTGCGCCCTGATCACGGACGGCCGGTTCTCCGGCGGCACGTCGGGGTTGTCGATCGGGCACGTGTCCCCCGAGGCGGCCGGCGGGGGTGTGATCGGCCTGGTCGAGGACGGAGACCGGATCCTGATCGACGTCCACGAGCGCCGGCTGGAGCTGCTGGTGTCCGACGAGGTGCTGGCGGAGCGGCGGGCGAAGATGGAGACGTCGGAACGCCCGTGGCAGCCGGTGGACCGCGTCCGCCCGGTGACGTCGGCCCTGCGCGCTTACGCCCGGATGGCCACGGACGCCTCCATGGGCGCGGTCCGCGACGTGAACCGCTGACCCGCTTCCAACCCGTCGGCCCGCCCCGCGCTCTGGCGAGTGGGGGCGGGTCGCGGGCGTCCGGGCGGTGTCAGCGGAAGACGTAGAGGGTGGCCGCGGTCGCGCCCGCCGCCAGGAGCAGGCACAGGAAGCCGGCCGCCAACGGGTGGCGGAACCAGCCGCGGTTGTAGTCGAACGCCGCCCGGCCCGGTCCCGCGAACAGGACCGCGAAGGCCATCGCCGCGTACGCCGCCTCCAGCTCGATCCCGTTCGGCGCGAAGAACCCGCCGCGGTACCGCAGGGCGATCGCGTTGGCCATCACGCCCAGGAGGCCGGCCGCCGCCAACGGCGTGAACAGGCCCAGGACCAGCAAGCCGCCGCCCGCCAGCTCGGTGATCCCCGTGACCCAGGCCAGGATCTGCGCCTCGCGGTAGCCCGCCTCCCGCAGGGACTCCGCGAAGCCGTTGACGCCCGGCCCGCCGAAGAGCCCGAAGACCTTCTGGAGGCCGTGCGCGATGAAGGCCCCGCCCAGCGCCAGCCGCAGCACCAGCAGGCCCAGGTCGGCGCTGCCCGACCAGCCGAACGGCTTGCGCTCGTCCTCGTCGTCGAGGTGCGAGGTGGCGGGGGTGTCGTCGTAGTCGGCGACCGGGGTGTACCCCGTGGTGTCGAAGGTGTTGGTGTCCTTGTCGAACGCGCTGGGCGCGGAGAACGCCGTCGTGTCCTTCCCGAACGTCTGCGTGCCGGCGTCGAAGTGGTGCGCCCCTCCGCTCGATGTCGAGGTCGAGTAGAAACCGTCGTCGGAGTAGCCGCTCGAACCCGAGGACTTCGAGCGGTCGTCGTGGGTAGCCACGCACCCGCACGTTAGGAGGTTCGGAGGAGGACCGCGAGCGTCCGATACGCCGCCACCCTTCACCCGAATGGTCTAATAACCTGCCCGGAAGAGTGGTCAGTAAGCGCCGCGCACCAGGTTCCGGGGCTCCTCGCCCCGGGCGAAGCGCGCCACCTCCGACGCGACCACCGCGTACGCCCGCTCGGCGTGCCCGGTGCACGACCCGGCCACGTGCGGCGTCAGGAACAGCCCCGGAACCGTCCACAGTGGATGGTCGGCGGGCAGCGGCTCCGGCTCCGTGACGTCCAGCGCCGCCCGCAACCGACCCGACGACAACTCCGCCACCAACGCGTCCGTGTCCACCACCGGCCCCCGCGCCGCGTTGACCAGGATCGCCCCGTCCTTCATCGCGGCCAGGAACTTGGCGTCCACCATCCCGGTCGTCTCGTCGGTCAGCGGCACCACCACCAGCACCGCGTCGAACCGCGGCAGCAGCTCCGGCAGCTCGTCCACCCCGTGCACGCCGTCCCGCGCGGTCCGCCCGACCAGCGTCACCGACGCGTCGAACGGCTCCGCCCGCCGCCGGAACTGCTCACCCAGGTCACCCGCGCCCACGACCAGGACCTGCTTGCCCTGCAACGTGTCCGTCACGTGGTAGTCCCACCGGCGCTCCCGCCGCGCCCGCTCGAACACCGGGAAGTCCCGGTAGATCGCGAGCAGCGCCCCGATCGCCCACTCCGCCGTCGAGCCGCCGTGGGCGCCCCGGCACGTCGACAACATCACCCCATCGGGCAACGTCCCGATGAACCGCTCCGCCCCGGCGGACAGCAACTGCACCAACCGCAAGCCCGGCAACCGGGCGAAGAACTCGGCCGGATCCGTGCTCTGCAGGAACTTCGGCACCAGCACCTCGGCGTGCGCGGCCTCGGGCGGCAGCGGCGCGCCCACCTCGTACTTGACCGCCCGCACACCCTCCACGTCGGACAGGACGCGGACACCGAGGTCGTCGGGCACCAGAACGGTGAATGTCACGGCACCGCACGTTACGGCACACTGGCCGCCATGCGGGAGCACGAGGTCTTCTCCGCGGACGGCACGCGGATCCGGGTCTGGCGCACCGACACCGACGGGCCCGACGTGCTCCTGAGCCCCGGGCTCGGCGCGGTGCCCACCGCCTGGCCCGCCCTGCCCGCCGCGCGCGTCCTCGGCTGGTACCACCGCGGCACCCTCGGCTCCGCCCGCCCGGACGACCCGGCGCGGATCACCGTGGACGACCACGTCGCCGACGCCATAGCCGCCCTGGACGACGCGGGCGTGGAGCGGTGCCCGGTGATGGGCTGGTCCATGGGCGTCACGATCGCCGCCGAACTCGCGTTGCGGCACCCCGACCGGGTGTCCGGGCTGATGCTGGTCGCGGGCGCGGCGGGCGACCCGTTCGCGAGCGTGCTCGGCGTGCCGGGCGTGCCGGAGGACGTCCGCCGCCTGCTGGGCGTGTCGTCGGCGACCGCGCTGCGCCTGGCCGGTCCCCTGCTGGATGCCGTGCTGCACCGCCTGCCCGTGCCGGACCTGCCGTCGCCGCTGGTCGGGACGCTGCGGCAGTTCCTCAAGCACGACTGGCGCTGGTACTTCACGCTGGCGCTGGCGCTGGGCCGCACGCCGCGCCTGGACCTGACCGGTGTGACGTGCCCCACCACCGTGCTGACCGGGCGGTACGACTGGCTGGCGTCCGCCGACAGCCTGCTCGGCCCGGTCGCCGGCCTGCCGCAGGCCAGGGTGCGGGTGCTGCGCAACACCCACTTCCTGCCGCTGGAGAACCCGGACGTCGTGGTCGCCGAACTGGGGCTGCTGCTGGACCGCGTCGCGGGCGTGGAGGACGCCCTGCAAGACCTGCTCACCTCACGTTCACGGCCGCGCGCCTAACCTGGGTGTCGTGTCTCGACTGCGTGCGGTGCTCATCGGGTCCGCCGTCGGCCTGCTGGCCGTCGGCTGCGCGAGCTTCCCCGAGCAGCCGGCGCCGACCGGCTGGAGCCCCGCGCCCCAGCTCACCCCCCAGGCGGGCCCCCGCCCGGAACTCCCCGGCGAGCTGCCCAAGGGCCCCGGCCAGGGCCAGCAACCGGGCCAACAGCCCACACCCGTCCCCCCGCCGCAGGGCTGCAAGGACTTCCACCCGGCCGTGGTCGGGACGTGCCTGTCGCCGGTGTCCGGCGTGGCACTGGCCGACGTGAACGAGACGACCGGCGCGGTCACCGCCCTGGCCACCGAGCGCAGCACGGGCCGCCTGCTCCGGGTGACCAAGGACGTGGACCCGGTCGTGGTGCACACGTTCGAGGTGGACGCGTCGTCCGACGGCGGTCTGACGGGCCTGACGCTGTCCCCCACGTACGCCGAAGACCAGCTGATCTACGTCTACGCGACCACCGCGACGGACAACCGCGTGCTGCGCATCGCGCCGGGCGACGTCCCGAAGCCGGTCCTGACCGGCATCCCGAAGGGCCCGACCGGCAACCGCGGCGTGCTGGCCTACGACCGGACCGGCGCGCTGCTGGTGGCCACCGGCGACGCCGGCAACCCCGCGTCGGCCGCCGACCCGAACTCCCTGGCCGGCAAGGTCCTGCGCATCGACGGCTCCGGCCAACCGGCACGCGGCAACCCGACCCAGGGCTCCCGCGTGCTCGCGTCGGGCCTGCGCTCGCCGGGCGGCCTGTGCGCGTCGCTGGACGGGACGAAGACGTGGGTGACCGACTGGACGCCGTCGGCGGACGTGCTCTACCGGGTCGAGGCGGGCAAGGCGCTGACGAACCCGGCGTGGTCGTGGCCGGACAAGCCGGGCGTGAGCGGCTGCTCGTCGCTGTCGGACGCGGTGTGGCTGACGACGGCGAACACCCCCGGCACCCTGACCCTGCCGATGAACCCGGACGGCAGCTTCACCGGCAAACCGGAGGCGACACTGACCGGCGAAGACGGCTTCGGCCGCCTGGGCCCGATGCTGGCCCTGGACGACCGAACAGCCCTGGCCGGCACGGTGAACAAGGCCCCAGGCGGCACCCCGGTCTCCAGCGACGACCGAGTAGTAATCCTGGTCCGCCCGCAAGGCGGCACCAGCGGCCGAGACTAACCGCACTGACCAGCGCAAACACACGGGACTGCGGCCTCCGACCCCCGCTTCCATTGTCGCAGCGAGCACCGACAATCCGCCGCACGCAGCGCGGTAAGCATTTCGAAGGGCTACCAGCCACAGGAAGGGCTTCGGTTCGTTCCCCGTACGGCCTGGGCGCAGCCCAACCGCGCTTTGGGGTTCTTGGCAACCAGCTTTTCCGGTTGCCAAGAACCCCAAAGGGTGG
>NZ_JBEZBW010000138.1:0-18485 GCF_040647305.1 Saccharothrix sp. NPDC042600
GGGCCGGCGGACCCGCCCCGCCCGCCCCGCACCCCCGCCGAGGGCCGTGGCGAACCCCACGACCGCACCCCGGAGCCACCCCGCGCGAACCGGGGCGACCCACCCCGCCGCGACCCACGCGCCGGCCACGACCTCCCGCCCCGCCGCCCCCAACCGGGCGACCCGCGCGGCGGCACCCCACGCGCTTCCGACCAGCGCGGCGGCGACCAGCGCGGCGGCACTTCCCGCAGCGCCGACGCCCGCGGCAACGACTCCCGCAGCGCAAGCGGCGATGAGGCCGGCCGGCGCGGCGCAGCCGGGCGCGACCCCAGCGGGCGCAGTGCGGCCAGCGGGCGCGAGGCAGGCGGGCGCGGCGAGAACAGCCGCAGCGCAGCCGGCCACGAGGCCCGCCGGCGCGGCGCAACTGAGCGCGACGCCGGCGAGCGCGGCGCAGCCGGGCGCGAGGCGGCCGGGCGCGAGGCCGGTGGACGTGGCGTGACCGGCCGCGGCGGCGACCCGCGCAGCACTCCCGGTCGCGGCGAAGCCCGGCCCGCCCGTGCGGGTGCCGAAGGCCGCCCCCCGCGTGCCGGTGACGCTGCCCGCACCACCGCCCGTGCGGGTGCCGAAGGTGTCGGCAGGCGGCCGAACGGGCCGGCGCGTGCCGAGGGCGCCCAAGCCGGAGCCCGTCCCCGTCCCACCCAGCGCCCGCCGGCCCGGCGCACCGCCCCCCGCCGCGAGCCGGTCAGGAGCGGGAACCTGGTCGGCCGCACGGTGGTCGCCTTCTTCTCCGTCGCCGTCCTCCTCGGCACCGGCTACGCGTGGGCGAACTTCCAGTCCCTGGCCAACAACCTCACCACCACCGACGTCATCGGCGCGGACGGCGGCGGCGAGCGGCCCGCGGACGGGTCCATCGACATCCTCATGGTCGGCATGGACGCCCGCACCGACGCCAAGGGCAACCCGCTCCCCCAGCACATCCTCGACGAGCTCCAGGCCGGCGACGAGAGCGCGGGCGGCCTGAACACCGACACGATCATCCTCATGCACATCCCGAACGACACCGGCAAGGCCGTCGCCGTGTCGTTCCCCCGCGACTCCTACGTGAAGATCGCCGGCGGCTACGGCCGGCACAAGATCAACTCCGCGTACGGCTACGGCAAGAACGACGCCGTCGCGGACCTGCAGAAGAAGGGCGTCACCGACCCGGCCCAGGTGGAGCAGGAGTCGAAGAAGGAAGGCGCCAAGAACCTCATCCAGACCGTCCAGGACCTCACCGGCGTCACCATCGACCACTACGCCGAGATCAACCTGGTCGGCTTCTACGACATCACCAAGGCCGTCGGCGGCGTGGACGTCTGCCTCAACCAGGCCACCGAGGACGACTACTCGGGCGCGAACTTCGCCAAGGGCCCGCAGACCATCCAGGGCCGCGACGCGCTCGCGTTCGTCCGCCAGCGCTACGGCCTCCTGCGCGGCGACCTGGACCGGATCGTCCGCCAACAGGTGTTCATGGCGGGCCTGGCGAAGAAGATGCTGTCCGCGGGCACCCTGTCCGACCCGACCAAGCTGCGCGCCCTCATCGACGCGCTGACCAAGTCGATCGTGCTGGACAAGGGCTGGGACGTGCTGAAGTTCGCCACCCAGATGAAGGACCTGTCCGGCGGCAACATCAAGTTCGAGACGATCCCGACCGGCAACCCGGAACTGGTCACGCCCGAGGACGGCACGGCCATCGAGATCAACGAGTCCGAGGTCAAGCGGTTCTTCAAGAACCTGGGCAAGGAGCCCACCGGCACGTCCACCACGCCGAGCGTGGACCCGTCCACGGTCACCGTCGAGGTCCGCAACGCCTCGGGCTCGGGCGGCCTGGCGGGCCGGGTGCTGGACGCGCTGGTGGCGAAGAGGTTCGTCTCCGGCGGCGCGGCCAACGCCGACACCCCGATGGCGAAGTCCGTGGTGCGCTACGGGCAGGGCGGCGAGGCGGGCGCGCAGGCCGTCGCCGACGCCCTGGGCGGGCTCGACATCGAGCAGGACGACGACATCCCGGTGGGCCGGGCGCGGGTGTTCGTCGGCAGCGACTACTCCGGTCCCGGCACGCAGAACCTCGCCGGCGCGCCGCTGGTCGGCCTCGACGGGGCGCGGCGGGCCCAGCCCGGCACCAGCACCACCGAGGAGCCGCCGATCACGGCCGACGGGGTGCGCTGCGTCAACTGAGTCCGAACGCGAGGGGTAGGCATGGGGGCGTTCATCCGGCGGATCCGCTGGAAGCGGGTGCTGGTGGTGGTGGCGTTGGCGGCGGTGCTGGCGTCCGTGCCGCTGGTGTGGGTGCGGGTGTCCAGCGCGCCCTACCGGCACGCGGCGGCGGACGTCCCGGAGACGCCCGTCGCCCTGGTGCTCGGCGCCGGGCTGCGCGGCGGGCGGCCGACGCCGTTCCTGGCCGGCCGCCTGGACGTCGCCGCGGACCTGTACCGGGCGGGCAAGGTCAAGGTGGTGCTGGTCAGCGGCGACAACAGCCGCAAGGACTACGACGAGCCCACCGCGATGCGCGACTACCTGGTGGCCAAGGGCGTCCCGGCGGACCTGGTCGTGGCGGACTACGCGGGCCTGGACACGTGGGACTCGTGCACGCGGGCCAAGCGCATCTTCGGCGTCACCAGGCTGACCGTCGTGACGCAGGAGTTCCACCTGCCGCGCGCGGTCGCGCTGTGCCGGTCGGCCGGGCTGGAGGCGTTCGGCGTGGGCCACGACACGTCCCGCCAGTGGGCGTCCACCACCGCGTACGGGCACTTCCGCGAGGCGTTCGCGAGCGGCAAGGCGATGTGGGACGGGCTCGTGGCCAAGCCGGACCCGCGGTTCCTCGGACCGCTGGAAACCGGCGTGACCAGCGCACTTGAGCGCTGAAGAACTACTGAGAGTACTACTCGGTTCGCCCGATCGGGGGATAATCCGGGCAAGTCGCGTAAGCGGACGTGGGGTCGCGCTTTCCATTCGCGTGGGGTCTGTCGGGGCCCCCGCGGACATGGAGGACTTGACGGTGCAGATCGACACAGCGGCGTACCAGCGCGTGCTCGGTGATGAGCTCCGCAGTCTTCGCAAGCAGCGCGGCTGGACCCGCAAGGAGCTCAACCGCAGGCTGCAGAGCGACATCTCGCTGCAGACCCTCGCCACCTACGAGCTGGGCACCCGGCAGTGCTCGGTCGTGCGGCTGGTGGAGATCTGCGTCGCGCTCGGCGTGCCCGCGCACCACGTCCTGGCCCGCGTGCACGACCGCGTGTTCGGCGACGCCCCCGCCGGGCACCTGGCGGTCAACCTGGCCGCCGTGGTCACCGACAACCGCCCCCAGCTGCTGCCGCTGCGCCGCTGGGCCCAGGGGCGGCTGCACCAGCTGACGCCCGGCCAGTCCCCGGAGGTCCACCTGGACCTGCCGGCGCTGGAGTACATGGCCCAGTTGTGCCAGCTCAGCACGGTGGACCTGATCAGGACCCTGCGGGAGCTGGACGGCCGGCGGCCCCGGTAGCATCGGCGGCAACCCTCCTCACCCCACCGACGCGGGAAGTCGCTTGCCGAACACTCCTGGTGCAGACCCAGCCCGCCTGCCGCTGCGCACCGCGGCGGCCGTGCGACTGGGCAACATGAGCTCGAAGCTGTCGCAGAAGATGGGCCTGGGCGCGGGCGGCATGATCGGTGGCCGCGTGGCGCTCAAGCTCGACCCGCAGGCGCTGGCGCACCTGACCGCCGGCCGCCGGGTCGCGCTGGTCACGGGCACCAACGGCAAGACGACGAGCACGATGATGCTCGCGCGCGCCGTCTCCGCCCTGGGCCAGGTCGCCACCAACCACGGCGGCGCGAACATGCCCGACGGCCACGTCACGGCGCTGTCCAAGCAGCCGGACGCGCCGTTCGCCGTGCTGGAGGTGGACGAGGGGTACTTCCCCGAGGTCTGCCGCGCCAGCACGCCGGCGGTCGCCGTGCTGCTGAACCTCTCGCGCGACCAGCTCGACCGGGTCGGCGAGGTCCGCACCATCGAGAGGTCGCTGCGCACGGCGCTGGCCGGCGTGCCCGGCGTGGTCGTGGCCAACTGCGACGACATCATGGTGACCTCCGCGGCCCGCGACGCGCGCGAGGTCGTCTGGGTGGCGACCGGCACGGGCTGGCACAACGACGCGGCGTCCTGCCCGCGCTGCGGCGACCCGATCCGCTGGGAGGGCGAGCACTGGCACTGCACCGGCTGCGACCTGGCCCGGCCCAAGCCGGACTGGGTGACCGGGGACGGCCACCTGGTGACGCCGACCGGCGAGAAGCTCGACCTGGCGCTGCGGCTGCCGGGCAAGTTCAACGCGGCCAACGCGGTGATGGCGACGGCGGCGGCGTTCGCGCTGGGCGTTCCGGTGGCCGAGGCCGTCGAGCGGCTGCGCGCGGTGTCCAACGTGGCCGGCCGGTACCGGACGATCCAGCGCAGCGGCCACCGGGCGCGGCTGCTGCTGTCGAAGAACCCGGCGGGCTGGAGCGAGACGCTCAACGTCGTGCGCGAGGCCGACCACCCGGCCGTGCTGGTGATCAACGCGCAGGAGGCCGACGGGCGCGACCTGTCGTGGCTGTGGGACGTGCCGTTCGAGCGGTTGCGCGGCCGGCAGGTCATCGCGGCCGGCGAGCGGGCGACCGACCTGGCCGTGCGCCTGACCTACGCGGAGGTCGAGCACACGATCGTGCCCGACCCGCTGAAGGCGATCGACGCGATGCCGCCGGGCGCGGTCGAGGTCATCGCCAACTACACCGCTTTCCGCGACCTGAACGCGAGGGCCGCCCAGTGAGTGCGTCCAAGGTTTCCATCGCCCTGGTGCTGCCGGACCTGCTCGGCACGTACGGCGACTTCGGCAACGCCGTGGTGCTGGAGAAGCGCATGGCGTGGCGCGGCATCCCGGCGGAGATCGTGACGATCCGGTTCGGCGAGCCGGTGCCGGACTCGTGCGACATCTACGTGGTGGGCGGCGGCGAGGACACGGCGCAGACGCTGGCCGTGCGGCACCTGCGCGAGCACCCGGGCATGCAGCGGGCGGCGGCGCGCGGCGCCGTGATCCTCGGGGTGTGCGCGGGCATCCAGATCTTCGGCGAGTCGTTCACGCGGGCCGACCAGGTGACGCACGCGGGTCTGGGCCTGATCGACTCGACGTCGCACGCGGGTGGCAGCCGGGCGATCGGTGAGGTCATCGCGACCCCGGCGGACGGCCTGTTCGAGGGCCTGCTGACCGGCTTCGAGAACCACCAGGGCCGCACGGTGCTGGGCCCGTCGGCGCGGCCGTTGGCGCACGTGAAGGTGGGGACGGGCAACGACGGCTCGGTGGAGGGCGCGGTGCAGGGGCGGATCCTGTGCACGTACCTGCACGGCCCGGTGCTGCCGCGCAACCCGGCTCTGGCGGACTTGCTGATCGAGTGGGCGACGGGCGCGAAACCCGCGCCGCTCGACCTGCCGGCCGTGACCCGGCTCCGCGCGGAACGCGCCAAGGCCGCCGGCGTCTGAGCCCCTGATCGGGTCGGGACGATCGCGCTGCTCCTCCGCACGGAACAGCGCGATCGTCCGACAAGCGCGAGCCGGCAGCCGCAGCCCGGCAGCCGCAGCCGGGCAGCCGCAGCCGGGCAGGATCAGGCGGGCACCCGGTCCCGGCGGGCGCGGGTCAGGGTGTAGTCCTCGGCTCGTACGGTCTTCGTGCGCATCCAGTAGCGCCACGTGAAGCCCGGCCACACGGTCCGGTTGACGCCCTGCGCGTCCAGGTACCAGCTCTTGCAGCCGCCCTCGGTCCACACGCCCTTCGTCAGCTTCCGCTGCAACTGCCGGTTGAACCTCGCCTGCACGTCCGGCCGCACGTCCAGTTCGTCCGCGTGGTGGCGGTCCAGCAGTTCCAGGCACTGGCGGACGTAGCGGATCTGGGACTCGATCATGAAGACGACCGAGTTGTGGCCCAGGCCGGTGTTCGGGCCGAGCAGGAAGAACAGGTTCGGGAAGCCCGAGACGGTGATGCCGTAGTAGGTCTCGATCCCCTTCTCCCGCCACTGCTTGGCCAGGTCCACCCCGCCCTTGCCCTGGATGTCCAGGTAGTCGAAGCTGTCCACCACGTGGAACCCGGTGCCGTAGATGATCGTGTCGACCTCGTGCTCCACGCCCGCCCGGTCCACGATGCTGTGCGCCCGCACCTCCGCGATGCCCTCCGTGGTCAGGTCCACGTTCGGCTTGGACAGCGCCGGGTAGTAGTCGTTGGAGATCAGCACCCGCTTGCAGCCCATCGTGTAGTCCGGCGTGAGCTTCGCCCGCAGCTCGCGGTCGGGCACCTGGGAGCGCATGTGGCGCTTGGCGATGTTCTGCGCGAACTCCATGATCTTCGGGTTCACCGCGAACCCCAGGGCGCTGGACTCGCGCGTCCAGTACACGAAGTTCCGGTACAGCCGCTGCGCGCCGGGCACGGCCCGGAAGACCCGCTGCTCCCACGACCGGATCGAGCGGTCCATCTTGGGCATGATCCACGGCGGCGTGCGCTGGAAGATCGTCATGTGCTCGACGTCGTCGGCGATGCGGGGCACGAACTGGATGGCCGACGCGCCCGTGCCCACCACGGCGACCCGCTTGCCGCGCAGGTCGTGGTCGTGGTCCCACTCGGCGGAGTGGAAGGCCTTGCCCTGGAAGTTCTCGATGCCCGGCAGCGCCGGGACGTTCGGGATGTGCAGCGCGCCGACGCCGGCGACGACCGCCTTGGCGGTGTAGGTGTCGCCCTGCTCGGTCGCGACGTGCCAGACCTTGGCGTCCTCGTCCCACCGCGCGCCGGAGACCTTGGTGTCGAAGCGGATGTGCTCGCGCAGCCGGTACTTGTCGGCCACCTGCTTGAGGTACGCCCAGATCTCCGGCTGGCGCGCGAACATCCGCGACCACTTCGGGTTCAGCTCGAACGAGTACGAGTACATGTGCGACGGGACGTCGCACGCGCAGCCGGGGTAGGAGTTGTCCCGCCAGGTGCCACCCAGGTCGCTCGCCTTTTCGAGCACGACGAAATCGTGCTCGCCGGTCCGCTTCAGCTCGATCGCCATGCCCAGGCCGGAAAAGCCCGTGCCCACGACCAGGACCTTGACCTCTCGGTGCATCCCGACCTCCTCGTCCGGCTACATACTCCTCAGTAGGTTACTCGAAGTAAGTTACCTCCGGTAGTCTCCAGTTCGTGACCACCACGGAGGAGCCGCGCCGCAAGCGGATGCCCAAGGCGCAGCGCAAGGCGCAGATGCTCGACATCGCCGAGCAGGTCTTCGCCGAACGCGGCTACCTCGCGGCGTCCATGGACGAGATCGCGGAACGCGTGGGCGTGTCCAAGCCGATGCTCTACGAGTACTTCGGCTCCAAGGAGGGCCTGCTCATCGGGTGCATCCACCGGGCGCGCACGGAGCTGCTCGACCGCACCCAGCAGGCGATCTCCGGGGCGACGACACCGGAGGAGGTCCTGCGGCTGGGCCTGCTCGCGTTCTTCGAGTTCATCGGCGAGCACAAGCAGGCGTGGGCGTTGCTGCGGCAGGAGGCGGCGGTGACCGTGCCGTCGGCCGTGGAGGAGATCGAGGGCATCCGGCGGCAGCAGACGGACCTCATCGCGGCGGTGATCGGCAGCTTCGACACCGACATCGACGTGGTCGAGGCGGAGGCGTTCGCGGAGATCGTGGTCGGCTCGACCGAGCGCCTCGCGCTGTGGTGCGAGCGCCGGCCCGAGGTGGGGCCCGCGCTCGCCACCACCTACGTCATGGAGGTCGTCTGGCGGGGCGTGGCCAACCGGATCACGGGGTGAGCACGACCTTCAACGCGCTGCGGTCGTCCATCGACCGGTAGCCGTCGGCGACCTCGTCCAGCGGGAGCGTCCGGTCGAACACCGGCGCCGGGTCGAGCCGTCCGGCCAGCACGTCCGCCATCAGCTCGGGCAGGTAGTTGCGGACCGGCGCGAGGCCGCCCGCGATGCCGATGTTGCGCGGGAACAGCTTGCCGGTGGGCAGGTTCGGGGCCTGGTGCGGGACGCCGACGTAGCCGATCCGGCCGCCGTCGCGGACCAGGCCGATCGCGGTCGTCCAGGACTCCTCGGTGCCCACGCACTCCAGGACGACGGGCGCGCCCAGCCCGCCGGTCAGCTCCCGCACCCGGGCCACCGCCTCCTCGCCGCGCTCGGGCACCTGGTCGGTCGCGCCGAACAGCCGGGCCACCTTGGCGCGGTCCTCGTGCCGACCCAGCGAGATGATCCGCTCGGCGCCCAGCCGCTTGGCCGCGAGGACGCCGCACAGCCCCACCGCGCCGTCGCCGACGACCGCGACCGTCGCACCGGGCGCGGCGCCGGCCGAGACCGCCGCGTGGTGGCCGGTGCCCATGACGTCGGACAGCGCGAGCAGCGCGGGCAGCAGGGCGGTGTCAACACCTTCGGGGACCCGTACCAACGTGCCGTCGGCGAACGGGACGCGCACCGCCTCGCCCTGCCCGCCGTCGGACGTGCCGGAGCCCCAGAAGCCGCCGTCGCGGCACGACGTCGGCAGGCCCTGCACGCAGTACGCGCAGGTCCCGTCGCTCCACACGAACGGCGCGATGACGCGGTCGCCGGGCTTGACGGAGGTGACCTCCGGGCCGACCTCGACCACCTCGCCGACGAACTCGTGCCCGATCCGCTGGCCCGGCACGCGCTTGGCGACCCCGCGGTAGGCCCACAGGTCGCTGCCGCAGATGCACGCCAGCTCGACCTTGACCACGGCGTCGTGCGGGTCGCGCACGGCGGCGTCCGGCACCTCCTCGACGCGGATGTCCTTGGGTCCGTGGATGGTCGTCGCCCGCACGGGGCCTCCTCGCGGCGTAGCAGGGGTCGGGGTGCGGCCATCCTCGCAAGGTGGGCGGCGTTTCGTCAGTACGGTTTTCACCGCCCCCACGGGCGCGTGCGGGGACCCGGCGGGACCGGCCGGGGGTGGGACCGGCCCCACCGGGTCGTGGGGGGTGTGGCTGGTCGGGCCGCGTCAGGCGCGACGGCGGCGGGTCACGAGCAGGGCCAGGGCGCCGGCGCCGACGCTGAGCAGGCCGAGCAGGACCATCCAGGACGCGTTCGCGCCCGTGTAGGCCAGGGCCTGGTCGAGCACCGCGGCCACCGGGTTCTTCGGGCTGCCCAGCGCACCGGCGGCCGGCGTCTGGGTGGACGTCGAGGTGCTGGTGTGGGTGCCCGTGGAGGTCGATGTCGAGGTCGACGTGGACGTGGACGTGGACGTCGAGGTGGAGGTCGAGGTGGACGTCGTCGTCGGCACCGTCGTGGTGGTGGTCGGCGGGTTGGTCTCGGTGCAGCCCGTGTGCGCGGGGTTGCTGCGGCCCACGCCCGCGTTGCGGTCGCACTCGTAGCCGGCGTTGCCGTCGGAACCGCCGGGCAGCTGTCCGGGCGGGTTCTTGTTGTCGGCGTTGCCCACGCAGCCGGCGCACGGCTGGCCGACCTGCTGACCGTCACCGTTGCCGTTCTGGGACGGCGAGCCGTCGCGCGTCGAGTCGTACGGGCCGTGCGTGTTCGCGCCGTGGTCGGTGAAGTCCGCGTTGGACGGCGGTTGCGGCGCGTTGGTGTCCTCCGCCGGGGGCTGACCCTGCGCGGCGGCCTGGCCGTGGCCCTGGCCCTGCCCCTGGCCGTGCTCCTGCGACTGTCCGGGTGGGACGAAGCCGGGATCGGTGCCGTTGCCGTTGCCCGGGTCTGCGGTGGCCGCGACGGGAGCGAAGAACAGCCCGACGGCGGCCGTGGCGGCTATCAGCAATCTTCGGGACATAGCGTCCTCCTGGACCAGGATGGTTAATCCATACGGGGTATCGCCTTGCCTCTGACTGTGTTACCCGTCACTCCACGAGGTCATGCTTCACCTCACCGAGCGACACCAGGCAGACACGGTCGGTTCACGCCGGCAGGCCCCACCGCGGTCCGGGAGTCGAGATCGGGACGGGCGCGATCGTCAGGTCGGGTGTGCCGCCCGCGGGGTGCACCAGGACCTCACCGCCGCGCGGCAGGTCCACGTCGAGGGTGCCGTCGCCCCGGTCGCGGTGCGGCACGGGAGCGCCGGCCGGCGTGCGCACGGTGACCGCGCCCGCGATGCCGTGCCGCAGCGCCAACGGCTCCCCCGCCAGGCTCCGGACCAGCACGAACCGGGTCCGCCCGCCCCGCCGGGCCGCCGTCACCTCGAACGCGCCCTCGGCGAGGTGTCGGTCCAGGACGACGTCCGCCCACGCGCTCGGCACCGCCGGGAACACCCGCACGACCCCGCCCCAGCTCTGCAGCACCATGTCGTGCAGGGTCTGCGCCGCCGACAGCGGCGTCTCGACGACCGGCCCCGCCTCGCCGTACATGGTGTTCTCCAGCACCGGGTAGCGCGTGGTGGTGTCGAACATCTTCACCAGGTACGCCAGCGCCTCGTCACCGCGGAACATGCGCGCGGCGATCGACCCGGAGCCCGAGTAGCTGTAGCCGCGGTGCGAGCCTTCGAGGGACATCCAGTGCCGCAACGACTTCTCGATCAACGCGCGGTTCTCCGGCTGCTCCCAGTTCACCGTGGCGAGCGGGAACACGGCGAGCATGTGCGAGTAGTGCCGGTGCGACTTGGCGAACGGGACACCCGTGCCGACCATGAAACCGTTGGCGTCCACCGGGTACGGCACGAGCGTGTCCAGGACTTCCCGCCACCGCTTGGCCAGCGGGTCGTCGATGCGCAACACGCGCGCCGAGTCGAGCAGGGTCTGGCACGCCCACCGCAGCAACTGGAGGTCGTAGTTGCAGTCGGGCGCGTTGCCGTACTCGGGTGACGTGGTCGCGGGCAGGTGCAGGCGGCCGTCGTTGCCCTTGGTCAGGAAGCGCAGGTAGTAGTTGACCGCCCGGCGCAGCAACGGGAAGACGACGTCGGCGAGCAGTGTCCGGTCCATCGAGTGCCGGTAGCTCAGCCACACGTTGTGCAGCGCCCAGGTGAGGTTGCCCAGCTCGATGGTGCCGGTGCCGCCGGGTTCGCCGAGCGTGCCGGTGTTGGACGTGTGCCGGTCGGTGCTGCGGCCGACGCCCGCGCAGTCGTCGCGGTACTGGGTCTTCACGTTGCGGACGAGCTGGGCGGCGTTGTCCTTCAGCGTGGTCGCGACGGCGTCCAGCTCCAGGTGGTTCGAGCCGTGGATGGGCCAGTACTCCAGTTGCACGTTGAGGTTCCACCACGCCGCGGCCCACGGCGTCGGCTCCAGCCACGGCCCGCAGGTCGCCATGACCGGTCCGCCCGCGCGGGTGCCGGCGGCGAGCTTGTAGAGCTGGATCCAGTAGAACGACTGGAGCCGCTGGTCCGGGATGGACAGGAAGCTGCGCTTGTAGAACGCGTGCCACCAGTCGCGGTGGCGTTGCTGGAAGTCCGCGCCGGGCAGGGCGGCGGCGGCGCGGACGCGGGCCAGCGCCGACGCCTCGGCCGTGGTGGCGGGGAAGCTGTGCGCGACCGACAGCAGCATTCGGCGCTTGCCGGTCGTCCCGATCACGCGGTAGGCGGTGGCGGTCTGGCCGCCGGCGCGCAACGCCTGCACCACCACCCGATCGCCGCCGGACGTCTTCGTCACCGGATCGGGGTTGAGCTCGTAGCCCGCCGGCGGGGTCTCGGTCGCGGCGCGCGGCGGGACCGCCTTCTCGGGCACGAACACCAGGTCGGCGCGCTCGTCGCCGGACGGGGTGACCGACAGGCCCAGCACGCCCTCGGTGACGATCGCGTGCAGGCGCAGCGCCCCGCGGTCGGTGGTGACGGTGCCGACCAGCTCGGCGTGCCACAGGTCGAGCCGCCAGTCCACCGCGCGGACCGTGCCGACCGGGGTGAGCAGGACGTGCCCGACGGGCAGCCGGGGCACGCCCCACGCGCTGCCGCCGGTCGTGCGGTGGTCCTGCACCTCGGCGTGCTGGACGGTGAACTTGATCCGGCCGCCGACCGCGTAGACCATGCTGCCCAGCCGGCCGTCGCCCAGGAACGGGCCCTGCGACCACTTCGCCGGCATCCGCCCCCACACCAGGTCCTGGCCCGCGAGGAAGTCCGCCCACTGCTCGTCGGTCATCGATACATCGGATGTCCCGGCCCGCGCTCCCGCGACCGGCAGCAGACCGGCGGTGACCGCCGCACCCGTGGCACCCAGAAAAACGCGCCTGTTCAGGCCCATGAGAACCCCTCCGCGGACGCCGACAACGGCGATCGGTGTGCGCGGCGGTAAGCCCGAAAGGTAGGAGGTGATCGGGGTCCGGCGCAAGGGGTGGACCGGAACGGACCGGGACGACACCGGACGTCACTCGTTGGAGGGACAGACCGCGTGATCGCGCCGGATTGCGGGTCAACTGGGCGGGAAGGACGGAGGTCGAGCCCATGCCCACGCTCCCCATCACCGCCAACTACCGGCGCCACGGCGACGACTGGGCGGTGACCGTGCGCACCGCCGACCGCGCGCTCGACGCCGTCGCGCCGGGCCTGATCGCCGCCCGCGTGCAGGCCGACCAGCTCGTCGACGAGATCTCCGGGGGCAACGAGGACCGGACCGTGGTGCACATGCTCGACGGCGACGCGTACGCGTTCTCCGTGGTGTACCTGCACACGCGGCACGGCCTGCCGCTGCACCACGACGCGAGCACCCCTCACGACCAGGCGATCGAGGCCTGAGGAGGGCCGCTCCCGCCTAGGATGTCCGGCCAAAGGCGAAGGGGAGCAGACATGGCCACACCGGTTTACAGCGGGGCGCCAAGATCTCCGCAGCGGGGCAGACCCCGGGACGCGAGCCGCGACGACGCGTTGCGGCAGGCCGCGCTGGAGGTGATGGCGGAGGTCGGCTACCGGGCGCTGACGATGGACGCCGTCGCCGCCCGCGCCCGGGCGGGCAAGGCGACCATCTACCGGCGGTGGGAGTCCAAGCTCGACCTGGTCATCGACACGTGCACGCACCTGGCGGCGCAGAACCTCGCCGAGCCGGACACCGGGTCGCTGCAGGGCGACCTGCGGGAGTTCCTGGCCTCGTTCGCGGCGTTCCTGTCCGGGCCGGTGGGCAAGGCGGCGCAGGCGCTGGTGGGCGAGCTGCCGCACGAGCCGGAGCTGGCGGCGGCGTTCCGCGAGACGTTCCTGATCGCGCAGCGCGACGTGCTGCGCCGCATCCTCGACCGCGCCGACGAGCGCGGCGAACTGCGCGCCGACGCCCCGCGCGGGATGGCCGTGGAGCTGGCCGGCGCGGCGCTGATCTACCGCCTGATGCTGACCGGCGACCCGCTGGACACGCCGTTCGTCGACCGGATGACCGAGCAGGTGCTACTGCCCCTCGTCGCCAAGGGGCAGTAGCCCGTCAGCGGAACAGCTTGCGCAGCAAGGCGAACCCGAGCAGCACGGCCACCGCGATCAGCGAGTACCGGACCTTGGGTTCGTCGAGCTTCGCGCGCACGCTGTCCTTGCCCGCCTCGACGAAGCGCTGGGGGTGGGCCCTCGTGCCCAGCTCGTCCAGGGTCGCGGCCAGCGCGTCGCGAGCCTGCTCGATCTCGCGCTGGATGGTGTCGGGGTCGCGAGCCACATCTCCTCCTAGCAGCGGTCTGCGCCCGTAACCGTAGTTGAGGCGCGGGAACGCCGTTGACCGGTGTCGTCACGGGTGGTTTTATAACGGTGTTTCCGTTCAGTTGGAGGAGCACCATGTCGGCCATCCGCCTGTCCCCCGCGTCCCGCCGCCTGGCCGGGGTGCTGTTGCTGAGCCTGGTCGGCGTCGAGTTCGGCGGCCGGTTCCTGACCACGGTCGTGCAGGGCGAGGTGGCGCTGACCGGGTTCCAGCAGGCGTTCTTCCGCGCCGGGCACGCCCACGCCGGCGTCCTGCTCGTGCTCGGACTGGTGTGCCTGCTCTACGCGGACGTGGCGAACCTGCGCGGCGCGCTGGGCTGGGTGACCCGGCTGGGCGTCCCGGGGGCGGCGATCCTCATGCCCGCGGGGTTCTTCTTCTCCGCGATGGGCGAAGGTGCGACCAGGGCCAACGGCCTGATCGTGCTGCTCTACCTCGGCGGGCTGAGCCTGGCGGCCGGAGTGGTGTCCCTCGGCATCGGTCTGCTTCGCCCGGCGGATAGGCTTGCGACCACGGGGTCGTAGCCCAATTGGCAGAGGCACACGGTTTAGGTCCGTGCCAGTGAGAGTTCGAGTCTCTCCGGCCCCACCGCGGCGGCGACCGGTGCTCCGGTCGCCGCCGTCCGCTTCACCGGTCCAGGGCGACCAGCGGCAGGGTGAGCAGGGCCAGGGCCGCGCCGATCCAGGACACCGCCGGCACCGGGGCGCCGCCGGCGAGAACCAGGGCGGCGAGCGCCGGGGTCAGGCTGATGCCCAGTTGGAACGCCGACACCGTGGTGGCGCCCGCCAGGGTCGGGGCGTCGGCGGCGATGGTGAAGACGCGCCCGTAGAGGGCCGGGTTGAGGACGAACGCCGCGACGCCCAGCAGGAACACGGCCGGCACGACGACCCAAGCCCGGTCCGGGACCGCGGCCAGCACCACCGACAGGGCCGCGATCCCAACCACTCCCACCGCCAGCGCGCGGTGCGGCCGCCGGTCGGCGACGCGCCCGCCGATCGACAGGCCCGCGAACGCGCCGACGCCGAACAACGCGAGCACCGCAGGCACCCAGGCCCCGGGCACGCGGGTGACGTCGGCGAGGACCGCGGACAGGTAGTTGAACGTGATCATGTACGCGGCGGTGCTGAGGATCGTGACGGCGTAGACGTTCCACAGCCGCGGTTCGCGCATGGTCACCAGTTCGCGCGCCACGCTCGGCCGCTCCGCCGGACCGGTCTCGGGCAGCCCCAGCGCGCACGCCACCGCGCCGGCCGCGGTCAGGGCGACCACGCCCCAGAAACCGCCGGTCCACGACGTGAAGTGGCCCAGCAGCGTGCCGGCGGGGCCGCCGACGACCATCGCCAGGCTCAGCCCGCTGACCACCACACCGGACGCGCGGGCGGTGCGGTCCGCGGTGACCAGGCTGATCGCGGTCACGGCGGCGACCGCGAAGTACCCGGCGTAGGCCAGGCCGGAGACGAACCGGGTGACCAGCAGGACCCGGTAGTCGCCGACGAGACCGATCGCCACCGCGGCGGCGAACACGGCCTGGGTGGTCACCAGGGTCGCGCGGCGCGGCCAGCGCAGGGAGAGCACCGCGAACGGCGGTCCACCGAGGACCACGCCGAGGGCGAACGCGGTGATCAGGCCGCCGGCGGTGGCCAGCGGGACGTCGAGGTCGGCGGCGACCCGGGGCAGGACGCCGGCCATCAGGAACTCGGCGCTGCCCATCGCGAACAGGCCGGCCGAAAGCAGGTACACCCCGGTCGGGAGCCGGGTCGGTTGGAAGGTCCGCACGGGTCCCACGATCGGGACGTTCATGCGCTTTCGGCAAACTTCTTTGCCGAAACCGGGAAAGCGGTGGTGGGCTGGGCGGCGTGCAGGACCAACCGACCGTCGCCGCCGCCCTCGACCGGATCGCGCCCCGACTGCGCCGCGCCCGCACCCGCAAGGGCGTGACCCTGGCCGGGCTCGCCCGCGCCACCGGCATCTCCACCAGCACCCTGTCCCGCCTGGAGTCCGGGCAGCGCAGGCCGAGCCTCGAACTGCTGCTGCCGATCACCGCCGCCCTCGGCGTGCGCCTGGACGACATCGTGTCCGCGCCCCGGATCGTGGACCCGCCGCCGGCCCCGCCGGGGGACGGCCGGGTGCTCGTCCCGCTCACCCGCCACCAGGGCGAGCCGCGCGCCTACAAGATGACGATCCCGGCGGGGGACGACGAACCGAGGCCGCGCACCCACCCCGGCCACGAGTGGCTCTACGTGCTGCACGGCAGGCTCCGGCTCGTGCTGGGCTCGCTGGACGTCGAACTGGGCCCCGGCGAGGCCGCCGAGTTCGACTGCCGGACCCCGCACTGGTTCGGCGCGGCCGGGCGCGGGAGCGTCGAGGTGCTCAGCCTGTTCGGGCGGCGCGCGGTGCGCGTGCGGGCGCGCTCCGGGGGTCAGTAGCGGGCGGCGTAGTGGGTCGGGGGTTCGCCGAACATCTCGCGGAAGTCGCGGACGAAGTGCGCCTGGTCGGCGTAGCCCAGTTCGGCGGCGAGCGCGGCCCAGTCGACGGCGACGCCCGCGGCCAGCCGCTCGGTCACCTCGTGCAGGCGGTAGCGGCGGATCACCCACTTCGGCGGCACGCCGACGTGCTCGGCGAACAGGCGCTGGAGCCGCCGGACGCCGGTGCCCAGGTCGGCGGCCAGGGCGTCCACCCGCGTGATGCCGGGTTCGGCGGCGATCCGGGCGACCACGGCCACCGCCTCCTCCGCCCCGGGGTCCGGCGGCGGCAGGTGGGCGCGCAGGAGGCGTTCGACGTCCTCGACGCCCGGGTCGGTCGGGAGGTCCGGGCCGAACACCTCGGCGGCGTCGATCGACCGGTCGGTGATGGTCGAGACCGGCGCCCGCAGGAACGGCCGGAACGCGCCCGGGTGGAACGCCACGCCCACCACGTGCCCCCGCCCGGCCAGGACCCTCACCTGGTGGCCGGTGGAGACGCCGTGCACGGCCGCGCGGCCGTCCTGGAAGGTCAGGTGGACGTTCGGGTAGGGGACGATCAACTGCCGGTAGGGCTCGGCGTAGTCCCAGGAGACGAGCCAGTGGCGGGCAACGTGCCGGGCCAGGTCCGGGGACGGCGCGGGGAAGGCGTGGCGCTGGTGGTGCTGCCATGCGCCGTTGAGCTCACGCACGTCCCTGGGCACGGTCCCGAGTCTATGTCGCGTTCTTTCAAGACAGCGCGGAGCCGCTTGGGGTTGGCTGCCGTCCATGTCGGACGCTCGGATGATGACCCGCGCAGCGGGGACGTTGCTGGAGATCGTGGACGGGGTGGGGCCGGACCAGTGGGGTTCCGCGACCCCGTGTTCGGAGTACGACGTGAAAGGGCTCGCGCACCACTTGCTGTTCTGGGGACCGTCGCTGGTCGGCGCGGGCCGGAAGGAGGCCGTGCCACCGCCCGCCGCCGCGGAGCCGGACGTCGAGCCGGTGGCGGACTGGCCGACGGCGCTGAAGGAGCACGTGGCGCGGACGGTCGAGGCGTGGAGCGAGCCGGACGCGTGGACCGGCGTCACGCACATGGGCGGCCCGATGGAGCTGCCCGCGGACCTGGTCGGGGGCATGGTGGTCGGCGAGTTCGTGGTCCACGGCTGGGACCTGGCCCGCGCGACCGGCCAGACCCCGGAGTGGGACGCGAAGTTGCTGGACTACCTGCTGGTCGAGGTCGAGAAGTCCGCGCGACAGGGCCGTGACATGGGCATCTACGGCCCGGAGGTCGAGGTGCCCGACACCGCGCCGACCCTGCACCGGGTGCTGGCCCTGACCGGCCGCGACCCTCACTGGGCCAGGTAGCGCAGCACTTCCAGCATCGACCGCGGGTCCACGGCGGAGGGGTCGTCCTCGACGCAGTCGGCCAGCCGCTTGAGGGTGGCCTCGCGGTCGAGGCCGGTGCCGATCAGGACCAGCTGGGTGCGGCGCGGGACGTCGCCCCACTGGTCCCGGGTGAAGCGCAGGAACGCGCCGACGGTGTGCAGGGTGAACCGCTGCCGGTGGCCGGGGACGTCGAAGCGCACGAACCCCTTGATGCGGTAGAGACCGGGCGGCCGGTCGTCCAGGAAGGCCATGAGGCGAGCGGGGTTGAGGGCGTCGGCGGTGAACTCGACGCTGTCGTAGTGGACGTGGACGTGCTCCTCGTCCAAGAGGTCCTCGAACGACAACTGCCCGTAACGCTCGCGCGGCTTGGGGTCGAACAGCAGAGCGGGGTCGATGCGCCCGTGCGAGACGGCGGTGACGGGGACGCCGGGTTTGAGCTGGTCGATCCGGTCGAGAAGCGCGGAGTGATCGCCGATCCGGTCGATCTTGTTGAGCACGACCAGATCGGCGACGCGCAGATGGCGTTCAAGGTCGCCGGGAAATTCCGCCGCATCGACCAAGAGCACCAAACCGCCGTAGGCGAGGTTCGGGTTCTCACTGGCCAACACCATGCGCGCCATGGCCTGCGGCTCAGCCAACCCGCTGGCCTCGATGACGATCACATCGACTCGGGAGTCGAGCTTGGCGAGCATCGAGTCCAACTCGGAGACGTCGATCGCACAACACAGACAGCCGTTGCTGAGGGAGACGGTGGAGTCAACCTGCCCGGCGACACTCATGGCGTCGATCCCGATGGCCCCGAAGTCGTTGACGATGACCCCGATCCGAGTACCACGAGCACCAGCAAGCAAATGATTGAGAAGCGTAGTCTTCCCCGCCCCGAGAAACCCAGCCACCACAACCACCGGGATCCGCCTCACCACCCAATCCTAGCCAGGCCCCCACCCGCGCCGCAGGCGCACTTCCCGAAGGGCTGCCAAGCACAGGAAGGGCCTCGGTTCGTTCCCCGTACGGCCTGGGCGCAGCCCAACCGCGCTTCTCCCTTCTTGGCAACCAGCTCTTCCGGTTGCCAAGAA
>NZ_JBEZBW010000139.1:0-17838 GCF_040647305.1 Saccharothrix sp. NPDC042600
CTCGGCGCGGCGGGCTCGGCGGGCAGCTCGGCCACCGGCGCGGCGGACGCGGCAGGCGGCTCGGCGGGCGCGGCAGGCGGCTCGGCGGGCGCGGCAGGCGGCTCGGCGGGTGGTCCGGCGACCTTTGGTGTGCGGCCCGCTACCGCTCAAGCGCCGGACACCCGCAACAACTTCAGCTACAGCGCCACCCCCGGCGCGGTGGTGCGCGACCACGTGGCCGTGTCGAACCTCTCCCACGACCCGGTCACCCTCCGCGTCTACGCCTCCGACGCCTTCAACACCCCCGACGGCGGCTTCGACCTGCTGGCGGCGGGCAAGGACCCGGTGGACGTCGGCCGCTGGTCGGTCCTGGACACCACCCAGGTCCACCTCGCCCCGCGCAGCACGGCGATCGTGCCCTTCACGCTGAGCGTGCCCACCAACGCGTCCCCCGGCGACCACACCGGCGGCATCGTCGCCTCCCTGACCACCGAGGCCACCGGCGCGGACGGCCAGCGCGTGGCCGTCGAACAGCGCGTGGGAGCCCGCGTCTACCTGCGGGTCTCCGGGGACCTCGACCCAGCGCTGAGCATCGAGGACCTGAGCGCGTCCTACGACGGCTCCTTCTTCGGCCGCGGCGACACGACCGTGAGCTACGTCGTGCGCAACTCCGGCAACGTGCGGCTCGGCGGCAAGCAGAGCGTCCGCGTGGAGACGCCCTGGGGCACCTCCCTCGACGCCCCGAACCTGGGCGACCTGCCCGAGTTGTTGCCGGGCAACACTTTCCGGGTGACGACCGTCGTGCCGGACGTGCTGCCCGCCGGGTGGCTGACCGGTCGGGTGCACGTCGAGCCCGTCGCGCCGACCGGCACCGAGCCCCCGGCGGCCGTGGACGCGAGCGTGACCACCGCCGCCGTGCCGTGGCTGCTGGTCGTGGCGCTGCTGCTGGTGGTGGGTTTCGTGCTGTACCGGCGGTTGCGCCGTCCGCGCGGTCCTGTCACGCCCGAGCCGGAGGTCGAACATGTTGCTGCGTAGTGCGATCTTCGGACTGCTGTTGCTGATTCCCGGCGGTGGTCTCGCGCAGGCGGCTCCGCTGGGCGAGGTCGTCGTGACGCCGGGCGAATCCAAGGACGCCGCGCCCGTGCGCCTGGGCACCACGGCCGGCTGTCCCGCGCAGTCCGCCGCGTACTACGCGACCATGCGCGGTGCCGGACTGCCCGCCGAGGGGCTCGTGATCGTGCCGAACGGTGACGTCGGGCTGTCCCACGACGGACCGTTCGAGGTGCCGATGGCGTTGACGTTCAGGGACTTCGCGGCCGACAACAACGTCACCTTCACCGGGCGCTACGACATCGTCCTGCACTGCATCGACCCGTTCACGCAGGAGAGTCACGGCGAGTTCACCGGCACGCTGGACTTCGTCGAACCCGCCCGGTACGTGGCGGTCGGGGCGGCCAAGGGTCCGCAGCGGCCCAGCGCGCCCCTGATCGTGCCCGCCGACCCGCCCGTGGGCCGGCCGACCGACACCCCGCCTCCCGCACCTGACTCCACGCCCACCGCCGCCGCTGCTCCGGCGGAAACCGGTGGCGGGCAACCGTTCCTGTACCTCGCGATCGGGGTCGTCGGCGGTGTCGCGGTGATCGCGGCCGGGTCCGCCCTGCGCCGCCGCCGTTCGCCCGCCGACTGAAGCCCCTGAACACGGAGGAAGCTCCCATGCGCAAGCGCCAACTGGTGGCGGCCACGGCGGCGGTACTGGCCGCGGTCGGCGCCGCGGTGGTCCTCGCGGCGGCACCCGGCCAGGCCGAACCCCCGGTGGTGACGCTGGGATCGCTGGCCGCCACCCCGGCCACCGGCCGTGACGTGCAGGCCCCGACCTACCAGACCTCCGCCGCGTGCTCGGCCGACTCGGACGGCTACAACCTGTTCGTGCACGGCCCGGGCGGGTTCTCCAACGGCTTGTTGGCCGCCGGTTCGACGGACGTGGGCTTCTCCAGCACGTCCCCGTTCACGGCGGTGCAGCAGTGGTCGTTCAAGGACATCGCGCTGGACAACAGCACCACCATCACGCCCGGGAAGTTCACCGTGGTGCTGAACTGCGTGGACAGCTTCACCACGGAGGTCAAGGGCACCTTCACCACAGACCTGTGGTTCACCGACGCCACGCACTACCAGCCGACGGACCCCAACGCCACGACCACCACCACGACGTCAACGACCACCACCGAGCCCACGACCACGACCACGACCACCACGACGACCGAGCCGACGACCACGACCACGACCACGACGTCGAACCCGGGCCAGTACACGCTCACCGTGGACCGCCAAAGCGGCAAGGACGTCGAAGCCCCCACCTACACGACCTCCACCGGCTGCACCACCGACTCGGCCGGCGTCTACCTCGACATCGTCGGCCCCGGCGGCTTCGCGAACGGCCTCCTGGGCAGCGCCACCACGGACGTCGGCTTCTCCACCACGAGTCCGATCCCGGTCGTGCAGGGCCTGACCTTCAAGGACATCGCCGACGACGCCCAGACCACGATCCAGCCCGGCGACTACACCGTCCGGGTCCACTGCGTGGACGCGTTCGGCGTGACGATCCTGCGGACCTTCAGCGTGGGCCTCAAGTTCTCCAGCGCCACCGACTGGAGTGTGGTCGGCCCCGTCCAGACCACCACCACGACACCATCGACCAGCGGCTCGACCACGACGACCACCACCCCGTACGTCGAGCCGACCACCGACCCGACCCAGGACCCCGCCGACACCACCCAGGCCGACGGCCTCGCGGACACGGGTGTGGACGTCGGGCTCGCGGTGCTGCTCGGAGTGCTGCTGGTGGCCGCCGGCGGCCTCGCCTTCGTCGCCGCGCGCAGGAAGGCCTGACCCGTGACCCAGGCGGTGCAACGACCCGCGCGGCGGCCCGGGCTGCGGTCGGCCGGGCAGATGGCGGCGATCCTCGGTGCCCTGCTGCTGTGCTTC
Source organism: Saccharothrix sp. NPDC042600 (assembly GCF_040647305.1). NCBI lineage: Bacteria > Bacillati > Actinomycetota > Actinomycetes > Pseudonocardiales > Pseudonocardiaceae > Saccharothrix > Saccharothrix sp. NPDC042600. The sequence continues at coordinate 2,962 of NZ_JBEZBW010000139.1, forward strand.
GTCGCCCAGTTCGCCGCCCTGGGCACGCTCGAACACGACCGCGACCAGGCCCGGGCCCACGACGAGCTGCGGACCCTGCTGGCCAACGCCACCGCCCCCGTCGCCGCCCTGGACGACGAAGGGCGACTGCTCGACACCGGCACGCCGGTCGCGATCCTGGAGATCCCGCGCCTGGGCGTCCGCGAGGTGGTGGGGGAGGGCACGTCCGCGCGTGCGCTCAAGTCCGGCCCCGGCCACCTGCGCGACACGCCGCTGCCCGGCCAGGAGGGCTCCAGCGTCGTCCTCGGCCGGCGCGCCGGCTACGGCGGTCCCTTCGCGCAGCTCGACCAGCTCAAGGCCGGCGACCAGCTTACCGTCACCACGGGCCAGGGCGTGCACCGGTACGTCGTCCAGGGCGTGCGGCGCGCGGGCGACCCGGACCGGCACGTCCCGCGGGCCGGCCGGGGCCGGTTGACCCTGGTCACCGCCGACGGCCCGTACTTCCTGCCCACGGACGCGCTGTGGGTCGATGCGCGGCTGACCACGCCCGTCCAGCCGGGTTCCGGCGCGGTGCCCGCGTTCGCGGTGCCGGACAACGAGCGCGTGCTGGCCGGTGACGCCGACGCCCTGGTGCCGGTGGCGCTGTGGGCGGTGGTGCTCGCGGTGGCCGCGTTCGCCGTCGTCGTGCTGCACCAGCGGGTCGGGCGGTGGCACGCGTGGGTCGTCGGCGTGCCGCTGCTGGGCGCGCTCGGGCTCACGCTCGCCGACCACGCCGCGCCCCTCCTGCCCAACCTGATCTGAGGAAGTCCCATGACGCTCACGATGACCGCTGTCGCCGCCCTGGACGCGAGATCCGTCTCCGCCTGGTTCGGCGACCGCAAGGTGCTGGACCGGGTGTCCCTGGCGATGCCCGCCGGCTCGGTGACCGCGCTGATCGGGCCGTCGGGCTGCGGCAAGTCCACGTTCCTGCGCATCCTCAACCGGATGCACGAACTGGTGCCCTCGGCGTCGCTGGCGGGCGAGGTGCTCCTGTTCGGCAGCGACATCTACGACGCCGGCCGCAAGCTGACCGAGGCCCGCCGCGAGATCGGCATGGTGTTCCAGAAGCCCAACCCGTTCCCCGCGATGTCCATCTACGACAACGTGCTGGCCGGCCTGAAGCTCACCGGCACGCGGGCCCGGCGGTCGGAGAAGGACGCGCTGGTCGAGGAGTGCCTGACCAAGGCGGGCCTGTGGAACGAGGTCCGCGACCGGCTCCGCCAACCCGGCGGCGCGCTGTCGGGCGGCCAGCAACAGCGCCTGTGCATCGCGCGGTTGCTGGCGGTCCGCCCGAGGGTCCTGCTGATGGACGAGCCGTGCTCGGCCCTGGACCCGACGTCCACGAGGAGGATCGAGCAGACCATCGCCGAACTGGCCCACGAGGTCACCATCGTGATCGTCACCCACAACATGCAACAGGCGGCGAGGGTGTCCCAGCAGTGCGCGTTCTTCCTGGCCGAACAGGGCACCCCGGGCGTCATCGTGGAAGCCGGCCCCACCAAGACGATCTTCGACGCGCCATCCGACCAACGCACAGCGGACTACGTCCACGGCCGCTTCGGCTGAACCAGCGCTCCGACCGCCCAAGCCGACACACGGCGTTGTCCGGCATGACGGGCGCAGGCTTGTTGCCGAAGAACGCCGAGGCGCGAGAGAGACTGGTCAAACTCTCGCGTTGATCCTCGCGCCGTTTGCACCCCGACCGCGCCGCATCCGCCACACCTGAGCCAACCGGCCCGCCGAGACCTCCTCCGGGTCGCGAAACGCGCCGCTCGCCGCCGACTCGTCATCGACGAGTTGTCCACCTCGGGGCGCGTGGCGTGGACAAACAACGACGGACAACGGGGGGTTCCCGCCCCGGTGGCCCGGCGACATGATCGATCTCGGCAGGTGATCCAGCGAGGAGGTCGTGGTGCCGAGACCTGAGCGTCCGTTGGGGGCTGGTGGGGACGCGTTGTTGCGGTTCGCGGGGGAGTTGCGCGAGTTGCGGCGGGCCGCCGGGAGTCCCGGGTACCGGGAGTTGGCTCGGCGGGCCAACTACTCCGTCACGGCGTTGTCCGAGGCCGCGGGCGGGCGCAAGGTGCCCACGCTGCCCGTGGTCCTGGCTTACGTGCGGGCGTGCGGTGGGGACGTCGCCGAGTGGCAGGCCCGGTGGGAGGCCGTGGCCGCCGAGGTGGCCGCGGCGGCCGACCGCGAGGAGGAGAGCACGCCGCCGTACCTCGGGCTGGCCAGTTTCCAGCCCGCCGACGCCGACCGGTTCTTCGGCCGGGAACGGCTGGTCGGGGAGTTGGTCGGGGTGCTGGCCCGGCGACGGTTCCTGGCCGTGTTCGGCGCGTCGGGCAGCGGCAAGTCGTCGGTGCTGCGGGCCGGGCTGGTGCCCGCCCTCACCGGTCCGCCCCCGCTGCTGTTCACGCCCGGCGAGCGGCCGGTGGAGGCGTGCGCCCGGCACCTGGCCGTCCTGGTGCGCGAACCGGTGGACGACGTCCTGGCCGCGTTGTCCGCCGACCCCCGGCACCTCCACCGCGCCGTCTGCCGGCGGTTGGCCGACGACCCCGCGGACGTCGATGTGACGCTGGTGGTGGACCAGTTCGAGGAGATCTTCACCCTGTGCCCCGACCCGGCCAAGCGCAGTTGGTTCATCGCCGTGCTGCTGGCCGCGGTCCAGGCGCCGGGCAGCCGCACCCGCGTCGTGATCGGTGTGCGCGCCGACTTCTACGCCCGCTGCGCCGAACACCCCGACCTGGTCGAGGCCCTTGCCGACGCCCAAGTCCTGATCACCCCGATGGCCGCCGAGGAACTGCGGGCGGCGATCACCCGGCCCGCCCAGCGCGCCCAGTGCGCGGTCGAGACGGCCCTGGTCTCGACCATGGTCAGCGAGATGGTCGGACGCCCGGGCGCGCTGCCGCTGATGTCGCACGTGCTGGCCGAGACCTGGCGGCGGCGGCGCGGCAACACCCTCACCCTGGCCGGCTACCACGCCGCCGGCGGCCTGGACGGGGCCGTGGCCCAAACCGCCGAACGCGCCTACACCGCCTTCGACGCCGACCGCCGGCGGATCGCCGCGGACGTCTTCCTGCGGCTGACCGCCCTGGGCGAGGGCACCGAGGACACCCGTCGCCGCATCGACCGCGCGGAACTGGACCTGGACGACCCCGCCACCACCGACGTGCTCGACGCGCTGGCCGCCGCCCGCCTGATCACCCTGGACCAGGACACCGTGGAGATCGCCCACGAAGCCCTGATCCGGTCCTGGCCCCGGCTGCGCGCCTGGCTCGCCGACAACCGCGACGACCTGCGCACCCACCGCCGGCTCACCGACGCCACCGCGAACTGGGAGGCGTTGGGCCGCGATCCCGGCGCGCTGTACCGGGGCGCGCAACTGGCCGCCGTCCGCGACTGGCGTGCCACCGCCCACACCGCGCTCACCCCGGCCGAGCAGCAGTTCGTGGACGCCGGCGCCGCCGCCGAGGCCGACGAGCGGCGGTCGGCGCGCCGACGGGTCCGCGGGCTGTGGACCTTGACCGGGTCGTTGGCCGTCGTGGCCTGCCTCGCGGTGGCCGCCGGGACCGCCGCCGTGCACCGGCAGGACACGGTGCTCGCCCAGCACCAGGTCATGCTGTCCCGGGACCTGGCGGCGAAGTCCGCCGAACTGGCCGTCGTGCAGCCGGAGCGGTCGATGGCGCTGGCCGTCCAGGCGTGGCGCGCCGCCCCGACACCCGAGGCGCGCGGCGCCGTGCTCAGCGCCCAGGCCGGCCCGCTGGTGCGCCGGCTGTCCGGGCACACCGGCATCGTCGCCCGCGTGGCCACCAGCCCGGATGGGAGGCGGGTCGCCACGGCCGACGAGTCCGGCCTGGTCCGGCTGTGGGACCTCGACGGCCGGGGCGAGACCGCGTCGTTCGCCACCGGCAGGGGCGCCCCGGCGGCGTTGACGTTCGCACCGGACGGCCGGGCGCTGCTCGCCTCGGGCTCGACTTCCGTGATCCTGTGGGACGTCGAGACGCGTCGCACGACCCGGTCCTTCACCGTCGGCGGTGTCATGGGCGCGGCCCTCCACCCCGACGGGTCGGCGTTCACCGCCGTGCTCGAAGACGGGACGGCCCGGACGTGGGACGTCGGCTCCGGGGCCGAGACCGGCCGGTTCACCGTCGGCAGCGACGACATGCGGCTCGTCGAGGTCAGCCGCGACGGCCGCCACGCCGCGGTCGCGGACCACGCCGGCGTGCACGTGTGGGACCTGCCCGCCCGCAGCCGGGTCCTGACGCTGCCCGGCGCCACCCGCACCGAGATGAGCATGGCCCTCAGCGCCGACGGCCGCACCCTGGCCACCAGTCGGCTCACCGAACTGGACCTGTGGGACACCGCCACCGGCAGCCGCACCGCCACCGTCGACACCGGGGCCGGCGGCGTCTCGGCGGTCGCCTTCAGCCCGGACGGCCGCCGCTTCGCGACCACCACGCGCGGACGCAACACCACGGACCTGTGGGACGCGGCCAACCACCGCGGGATCGCCACCGTCGGCGGCCACGCCGGTTTCGTCTACGACCTCGCGTTCACCCCCGACAGCCGCACCCTCGTCACCGCCAGCGCGGACCACTCCGCCGCCCTGTGGGACTTCGACCGCGCGGTCCTGGCGCCCAGCCCGAACCAGCCGCCGGTCCACGTGCGCTTCAGCCCCGACGGCCGCACGGTCGCGACCGCCGGCCTGGACGGTGTGCGGCTGTGGGACGTCACGACCCGGGCGCAGGGTGCCGTGATCGAGGTGCGCGGCGCCGTGCGCGGCATCGCGTTCACGCCGGACGGCCGGACCGTGGCCGTCGCGTCGAGGGGAGACGGCGTGCGCCTGTACGACGTGGCCACCGGCGCGCAGACCGCCGCGGTGGACGACGACGGGTTCGCGTGGGCGCTGGAGATCAGCCCGGACGGCCGGAAGATCGCCGTCGCGCAGGTGCACGGCCGGGTGTCGGTGCGCGACCTGGGGTCCGGCGAGGAGACCCGGCTGGCGCCGGAGGCACTGCCGTTCGTCGCGGTCCGGTTCAGCCCCGACAGCCGGTCGCTGGAGGCGGTGCGGGCCGACAGCGTCGTGCGCAGGTTGGACCTGGCGGGCGGCCAGGCGGCGGTCGCGGAGGGCGGTGCGCGCGTCACCCGGGCGAGCCTGAGCCCCGACCTGACCACCCTGGCCGCGGCCGGCCTGGACGGCGCGCTCAGGATCCGCGACCTCGGCACGGGACAGGAGTCCACCCTGCCGTGGCAGGGCGACATGGCCCGCGAACCGACCCACAGCCCGGATGGCCGCACCCTGGCCACCGCGCACGGGCCCGGCACGGTCGTCCTGTGGGACGTCCCCGGCCGCGCCAAGCTGGCCGAGCTGACCACGCGCGGCGGGACGGTGCACGGCCTCGGGTTCAGCCCGGACGGCCGCACGCTCGCGACCGTGGACGACGCCGGCCTGCTGCGCCTGTGGAACCTGGAACCGGAGGACCTCGCATCCAGGCTGTGCGAATTCGTCCACGCCAACCCGACCCCGGACGGCGGCCAGCCCTGCTAGCGCCGCGCCGCACGACCCGTCCCGCCGGGGGGTGGGCGGGTCGTGCGGCATCATCCCCGAGTCGTGGGCGCGAATCCGGTCAGTCCCCTCCGGGGGCTGGTGTGCAAGGCGGGAGAGGGGCCCTTCCGTTGGAACGCCCGCGTCGGCCACCCTGGCCATCCGCAGCCCCGACGTGCCCTTCGACAGTCTCGATGACCACACCGCCACGGAACCCCTGGAGACACCTCCATGACCGATTCCCCCGCTGCGGCCCGAGCGCGGGTGGGTGCCGCCGGCGCGCCTCGCACCGCGACCCTGGTGGTTGATGACGGCACTGAAATCGCCTACCACCACTGGGGTCCCGGCACCGACCCGCACCCCGTCCCCGTCGTGCTGCAGCACGGTTTCGGTGCCGACACCCTCATCGACTGGGCCAGTCGTGGCACCGTCGCCGCCCTCATCGCCGCCGGTCGCAGCGTTGTCGGTGTCGATGCCCGTGGCCACGGGCGGTCGGGCAAGTCGGCGGATCCTGCTCGTTACGGCGAACCGCGTATGGCTCGTGACCTGCGGGCTGTTGTTGCCGTGCTTGGGGTGCCTGCCGTGGACCTTGTCGGCTACTCCATGGGTGCCGTCGTCGCTCTGCTCACCGCTGTGCAGGAACCCGCCGTGCGTCGGCTGGTCGTTGGTGGCGTCGGGGCTGGGGTGGTTGAGGCCGGGGGTGTGGATACGCGGGTCCTGTCCAATGGGCTGTTGGCCGATGCGCTTCTCGCCGAGGACCCCGGGGTGTTGCCGCCCGAGGTCGCGGGGATGCGGGAGTTCGCGGTGGCGGTGGGGGCGGACCTGGCCTCGTTGGCCGCGCACGCTCGGGTCGCCTACCAGGGCGGGGTGGACCTTGCCGCCATCACCGCACCCACGCTGGTCATCGCCGGGGACGACGACCCGCTTGCCGTGCGGCCCCACGTCCTGGCCGACGCGATTCCCGGGGCACGGCTTCGCGTGGTGGCCGGTGATCACGGCACTGTGGGCGGTGATCCCGCTTTCCACGCCGCCATCGTCGAGTTCCTGTGCGGATCGGCTAACCCTCCCGGCCGGCGAGGTCCAGCGGGTGTGGGGTGAAGACCGCGGGGACTTGGCCGCCGCGGGCCACGTTGAGGACGGGGTTGTGGCTCAGTCGTGAGCCGTAGCCGATGACCCGTCCCTCCAAAACCGGGATCACCAGGTCGCGGAAGCACGGGCCGTGCGGGGTGTTCAAGCGGAACGGTTCGACGCGTTCCTGGATCAGCCAGCCCCGGTGGCCCGGGTCGTGCACCAGGAACGACCAGTGCTCGGCGGGGGTGTCCGCGCCGATGACCACCGACTCGCCGCGGTGGCTGTACGGCTGCTTCAGGACCAGGCGACCGCGTTCCGCGACGGCCTCGGCCGGGCTGATCCCGTCGCCCAGTTTGCGGCTCCGCGGCACCAGCGCGTCCAGGGCCGCCCGCTCGGCCGGCGTGAACAGGTCCCGGAACCTCGGGTCGGACAGCACGGCCAGGCACAGCTTGTTCTCCGCGATCCACCGTTCGGCCAAAGCGTTGGGCACCACCAGGTCGCCGCTGGTCATCCGGGCGCAGAAATCGTCCCAACCCGTCACCTCGGCGGGCTCGATCGGGATGTACTTGAGGTAACCCAGGCGCATTTCGCGGCTGCGCGCCACGTCGCACGGTTGCAATTCCACCGGTTCCCGGCCCCGAGCGCGCAGTTGCGCGCAGATTTGCGCGAATTCGTGCTTGGAACTTTTCAGAGCGTGGAACAGCCCGACGGGACGCGTGTCGTCTTCGGGCACGCCGTGCCGGCGGCCGTGGTCCAGTAGCCAGTCGGCGAACCAGCCCCGGTGCTCGAACGGCGCCGGCGGCAGCCGCCAGCTCCCCAGCACCTCCGCCAACGCGGACTCGCGCCACAGCCGGTTGACCATGCCCGACAGGACCACCCCACCGGGGCTGCTGGCGTTGAACTCCAGCACCCGCGCGGTGCCCAGGCTGTTGCCCAGGACGTCCAACCGGCAGTAGTCGATCGTCAGCGACCGGGGGTCCGGGTGGCGCACGATCCACCGGCGCAGCACCTCCGGCACGGCCAGGAACTCCTGCAACCGCGGGTCGCCGGCGTAACGGCGCACCACCCGCTGGAGGCACCGCACGACCACGTGCACCCGCCTGCGCAGCTCCGGCTCCGCGTCCGGGTGCAGCACCGTGACCGCCGGCCCCACCGGGAAGAGCATGTCGTCGCGGTCCACCGTGTCGGATCCGCCGATGGTCAGCCTCCGCCGCGCGACCGCGGCCTTGACGTCCCGGAACGCCCGCGCCACCACCCCGCCGTCCGACCCGCGCCCGCCCGGCACGACCACCAGGTCCCGGTCGGGGTCCACGAGTGGGACGTCGGCCACCACACCCGACGCCGGTGTCGCAGCCGCGGAGGCATGTCGACGCACGGGCCTTCCACCTCCCCATTGCGGCGCACAAGCGCGAAGACGACCTGTGCCCAGGGTGGCCGAGGGCGGCCCAGCGACACCGCCTCGCCCCAGGATCACCCGATGGAGACCTCCGGCACCGAAGTCCGGGTGAGGGACTTGTTTTCGTTACAGAGGAATAGGGTCTTCACTCGATCGAGTGACACTCGACGTGGTTGTGCGGAAGAACCGGTAAGAAGTACCGCGGGCGGTCGGCCTTGGGCGGGGAAGTGGTTCCGATCGGCCGGCCCGGGAAATCCGCTCTGCAAACCCGAATTCACTCGGAGTGACTTCTGAGACGCGACCATCGAGCTGCGTTCGACGTCCTCGCGTGCGCCTTGACGCAGTGCCACAACGACCGGATCACCGGAATGGTGCACGTCGTCGGCGATGCGGGTGGGACCTTCCACCTGCGCGACGGCCTGGTGATCGCGGTGGACAGCCCCGGCTCGCCCGGGGTGGAGGCGTTGCTCCTGGGGTCGGGCAGGATCGGCACTCAGGACTGGAACGCGGCTCTGGCGGACAGCGTCGAGAGGCGGTCCCTCCACGCGGCGCTCGTCGGTCGTGGCGCCCTCGGGGCCACCGAGATCCAGGTGCTCACGTCGGCTGTCGTCCAGGACGGGGCGTTCGCCGTCGCCGTCGGCGGCGTCGAGCGGTGCGTCGTCGGTGACGCCGTCGACGCGCCCCTGTTGACCGCGGCCGACGGTGTCGCCCCGGAGTCCCTGCTGTCGGACACGGCCCGCCGACTGGACGCGGTCGCGTCCCTCCCGTTCCCCGTGTCGCCGCTTCGGGACCGGGTGGTGCCGACGGGCGGCGTGGACCTGGCCGGCCTGACCCCGGACCAGCGGGAGATCGTCGTCCACGCGACCGGCAGGCGCACCGCGCGGGACATCGCCTTCGTCGTCGGCCGGGGCCTGTACGCGGTGACCGTCGCCGTCTCCCGGATGCTCGGGGAAGAACTGCTGGAGATCGCCCCGCCCGAGACGTCGTTCAGCCCCACCCGCTGGGACCTGACCTCCCTGCGCCCGCGGACGGGACCGGGACGGGCCGCCGGTCGTGGCGACGACCGGACGGGTCCGCTGCCCACCCGTCGCCCGGGGCGGTCCATGTGGGGCCCTTTGCGGCCATCAGGGGCCGACCACTCGTCATGAGCCGCGCAAACGCATGAAAGGAAACGTGGTGGACTACGACGCCCTGGCCGCCGAGTTGCGGACGCTCCGCGAGAACGTCCCCGGGATCACCGACACGGTGATAGCCGCGTCGGACGGGATACCGATCATCGCCGACGTGGCGAGGTCCGTCGACCCCGCGCACATCTCCGCGCTCGCGGCGGCCGACCACGGCATCGCGCGCCAGGCGGCGGAGGTGATCGGGCTGGGCGCGCTCAGCCAGACCGTGGTGTTCGGCAGCGAGGGCTACATGGCCGTCTACGCGATCAGCCGGATGTCGCTGATGGTCGTGCTCGGCGACCGGGGGCTGAACCTCGGCCGCCTGCTCTACGAGTCCCGGCCGGTGATCGAACGGATCGGCGCGATCCTCACCCCGCCCGCGGGTCGTCCGCCCCACGACGGCAGGGGCCACGTCGGCGCGAAGGTCGAAGCCAGCCTCGCCGGAAGCCCTTGACGAGAACCCGGGCACCCGTCTTCCCGAGAGGGCACCGGTCACCGCACATGTTCACGCTTGGTGCATTGCTCTCGCCCATGGCGTCCGCGTGGCGACGCGTTCGCGCACGGCCGAGGCGCGGGCGATCCGCCCCGCCGTCCCCATCCCCGAACGACACTGACACAGACACGGAGAAGTGGAACTCGATGAACATCGACACCGCGTTGAAAGAAGCCATGTCCATCACCGGCGCCGTCGGTGTGGCGCTGGTCGACTACGACAGCGGGATGTCGCTCGGCACCGGCGGCGGCGGTGACTGGCTCAACCTGGAGGTCGCGGCGGCCGGCAACACCGAGGTCGTCCGGTCGAAGCTCCGGGTGATCTCGATGCTCGGGCTCAGCGACAGCATCGAGGACATCCTGATCACGCTGCACCGCCAGTACCACCTGATCCGGCTGATGGGCGGGGTCCGGTCCAGGGGCTCGCTGTTCCTGTACCTGGTGCTGGAGAGAGAGGTCGCGAACCTCGCCCTGGCCCGGCACCACCTCAAGCGCATCGAGTCCGACTTACAGGTGTAGCCGGTCCGGAGCCCGCCGGCGGCGGCGGTCGTCGGGTGGCAGCCGCACACCGGACAACCGAGCGCGCAACCACGACCGCCGCACCGGCCCCGGCGCAGAGCCGTCCGCCGGGGGAGCGACCTCCTGAGAACTTCTAACAGAATGATCTTGGTTGTGCTGTGGTCTTGTCGGGTGGAGTGTTGTCCGGCGGGGAGGTTGGTGTGGCCCGGCGTCGGCCGTGGGAGGTCGAGGACGAGCTGTGGGAGCTGATCGAGCCGCTGCTGCCGAAGGTCGAGCGGCGGTTCCGGTATCCCTGTCGTAGGCGGTTGGCGGCGGGGCGGTTGCGGGACTGGAATGCCGCGGGCGTGTGGCTGCAGCTGCACGAGCTGTTGTTGGCCCGGTTGCGGGCGGCGGGAGCGTTGGACTGGTCGCGGGCGGTGGTGGACTCCTCGCCGGTGCGGGCGGTGAAGGGCGGCCCAAAACATGGCCGAGTCCGCCAGTGCGCGGACGGGTGGGACGGCCACGTCGTAGGGCCGACCGGCTGTTCGCCGATCGGGCCTACGACCACGACAAGTACCGGCGGGAGCTCCGGGTCAGGGGTATCCGGCCGGTCATCGCCCGTCGCGGTGTCGAGCACGGCTCCGGTCTGGGCGTGTACCGCTGGGTTGTCGAGCAGACGTTGGCGCTGCTGCACTGGTTCCGCCGCCTGCGCATCCGCTGGGAAGTCCGCGACGACATCCACGAGGCCTTCCTCAGCCTCGCCTGCTCGATCATCTGCTGGCGACGACTCGAACGCCACCGGTCATTGCGTCAGGAGCTCTAACTCAGCCGGTCGTGCCGGTGACCGTGCTGCCCGACCTGGTGACGTAGTAGGTGACCCGCGCGCCGCTCCAGTAGTGGAACGTCAGCGTCACCCGGGCGTTGTCGTTCACCTCGGCGAAGAAGTCCGACGTGAGCGTGGTGGCGCCGCCCGCGTAGTCCGGGGCGAACGTGCGGTCGAACTCCTTGAAGGAGGTCCAGTTGTGCGGACCGGCGTTGGTGCCGTCCGCGTACTTCGCCTCCATGGTGGCCAGCAGGTCGCCGCGGAAGGTCGTCGGGATGCGGAACGCACTCGTGGTCCCGGTGGCGTCGCCCAGCACCGGTGTGTCGTGCGTGATGAGGTTGATCCGCCACGGCACGCCTTGGGAGAACCGGGCGTGCAGCACGGCGTTCGTGCCGTACGCGCGTGATCCGCTCAGCCTGGTCATCGCCGACGCGGTGAGCGTGAGCTGGTCGCCGGAGACGGTGTAGTCGGTGCCGCGCACCAGCTCCGTCGAGCCCTGGCTCAGGCCCGCGAACGACGTCCCGTTGAGGTTGAGCGTCAAGCTCTTCGCCGTGACGGCCGAGGAACGGGCGCTGAACACCTGGTCGGCGGACGCGGTGCCGGAACGGGTCGTCCAGCTCGACTTGATCTGCGCGATCAGCTCCGGGTCGCTCCACTGGAAGGACGTGCGGCCGAAGTGCTGGCCGTTGTCCCACAGCATCGTCGTGATCTTCTTCATGCGCGCGTAGTGGCCGAGGTACTCGAAGAACTTCAGCTTCTCGCCCTGCTGGATGGTCCCGGTGTGCCGGTCGAAGCCGAGCAGGCCGTACTCGCCGAGGACCACCGGGACACCCCGCGCGACGAACGTGGTGTGGGCGCGGTCGAACGTGTCGGTGAGGTCCTTCTGGGCGGTGGCGTCGAAGCGCGTGCCGCCGGCGACGTTCACGCTGAACGGCCAGTAGCCGTAGTTGTGGATCGTCGCGGCCAGGTTCGGGTCGCGGTAGCCGGTGATGGACGTGGCCAGCGCGTCGAGCCGGGCCTGGTCGCCGGAGGTGTGCAGGGTGGGCAGCACGAGCAGGCGGACGGCGTTGTTGCCGCCCGACCGGCGCACGATGTCGCGGAACGACGTGTTCAGCTCGTGCAGCAACTGGTCGCCCCGGGCGGCATCCACACCGGTGAACTGCGGCTCGTTGACGCTTTCGAAGACCAGCTTCGGCGAGGCGTCCCGGAACGCGGCGGCCAGCTGGGTCCAGGTCGCGTTGTAGCGCGCGAGCACCCCGGCGTGGTCGTTCGGCATGGCCGAGATCCACTGCCACGAGTCGTGGTGGATGTTGATCATCACGTGGAAGCCGTCCGCGAGCGCCCAGCCGACGACCTCTTTGACGCGGGCGAGGTACGCGGCCTCGATGGTGTAACCCGGCGCGCCGCCCTGGTGCTGGCCCCACGTCACCGGGATGCGGATGCTCTTGAAGCCCTGCGCCTTCACGTTGTCCAGCAACGCTTCGGTGATGCGCGGGTTGCCCCACGACGTCTCGTCGGACCCGGTCGCGTCCAGCGAGTTGCCCAGGTTCCAGCCCGGCTGCATGGCGGCGACCTGCTCCATCGCGTTGCCCGGCACGGGGTTCGTGGTCGTGGTGGTGGCGGTCGTGGTCGTCGTGGTGCCGCCGTCGCAGGTGACCCCGTTGAGGGCGAAGGACGACGGCGCGGTGTTGGCGCCGGTCCACGAGCCGTTGAAGCCGAACGACACGGACGCGCCGGTCGCGATCACGGCGTTGTAGCCGACGTTGCTCGCGGTCGCCTGGCTGCCCGAGGAGGTGACCGTCGCGTTCCACGCCTGGGTGACCTGCTGGCCGGAGGGCCACGTCCACACCAGCCGCCAGCCGTCGACGCGGTCGCCGAGGTTGGTGACGCTGACGTTGGCGCTGAACCCGCCGGCCCACTGACTGGCCACCTTGTAGTCGACCCGGCAGCCCGGCGCGGCTTCCGCCTGCGCCACCGCCATCAGCCCGACGCTCGTGGCCAGCGCGGTCACCGCGGCGGCCACCAACCCGATCCGATGGCGCGCCGACCGCGCCCCGATGCGCATTCCCGCCATGACGCCCCTCGCACTCGTGCGGCTGTCCGGTTCAGAGGTTCCCGGGAAACACCCGGCGGGGGCAAGGAATCGACGCGCTTCGACCAGTGCCGGATTTCCTCGACGCGGAATTCGAATCGATATCGACGAAATACCCGTCGAACCGCCCGGGACCGTTCCGGCGGCGTTGATGTGACCGTGCACATGCCGCATACTCGGCACCGTTTGCGCTCGCTGAGCTGCCGACCGACGTCGATCGGAGCCACCATGGACAAGCGCTCTCCCTACGGTCACGCCTTGCGGCGGGAACCGTTGTCGCGACTATTGGCGTTGCTGGTGCTGGTCGCCGGCCTCATGACCGCCGTCCCCGAGCCGGCACGCGCGTCCACGAGCCAGTTCAAGGGCGTCAACTGGGCCGATCCCAGGGACAACTTCGTCAACGGCGTGCTTCACGTGTCCGGGCTCGCCTCCACCGACACCTACGCCACGGCCGCCGCCGTCGCCGATCAGGTGGTCGGCGGGCTGTACGCGATCACCGGCGCCAACACCGTGCGGATGCCGATCAACGAACCCACGGTCGCCGACTACTGGGGCACCTACACCGGGGCGATCGACACCGCGCTCACCAAGGGCAAGGTCATCCTCGCGTACTGGGCGCACACCGGGGGCAGGCCGCCGAACACCACCGCGTTCAACCAGATGTGGGACCGGGTGATCGCCCGGTACGGCGGCAACCCGAACGCCTATTTCGAGGTCATCAACGAACCCCACGGGTACGGCACGACCGACCTGAACAACATGTACGCCACCTGGTTGGGCCGGTACCCCTCGGTGCCGCGCGGCCGGGTGATCCTGGACGGGGCCGGGTTGGCGCAGAACGTGCCCGCGGTGGGCGGCGACCGCCGGCTGGACGGCACGCTGCTCGCGGTCCACGACTACTCGTTCTTCGCCGGGTTCGAGAGCGAGACCCAGTGGGCCGACCACCTCGGCGGCTACATCGGCGACTTCGCCGACCGCACCATCGCCACCGAGTGGGGCGGCGCGATGAGCCCAGGCACCAAGAACGGCGTGCACTTCGACCGCGTGGACTACAGCGTGCCCAGCGGGTCGTACATGGCCGACTACGTCCGCGGGGTCAGCGCCAAGCTGCGCGGCCTGGGGATGGGCAGCGTGTACTGGCCGGGCCTGCGCGACGGCGACTGGTACAGCCTGACCACCCGCACCGGCACCGGGCTGTCGCCGACCAACGAGTCCGGTTTGCTGCGGCTGCGGTACGCGTGGGGCATCGGGGACGGCGGCACGACCGTCGCCAAGATCCGCAACGCCGCCACCGGCCTGTACGTGGACGGCCTGGGCGGCACCGCCAACGGCTCGACCGCCGGTCAACGCGCCGCCGGCACCGGTGCCGAACAGCAATGGGTCATCGAGAACGCGGGCAGCCACGTGCGCATCAAGAACGCCGCCACCGGCCTGTACCTCGACGGCGCGGGCCGCACCGCCAACGGTTCCAACGCGGGCCAGTGGGCCGGCAGCACGAGCACCAACCAGCAGTGGACCGTCCTGACCGGCACCACCAACGGCAACGACATCCGCATCCGCAACCGCGCGACCGGCCTGTACCTCGACGGCATGGGCCGCACGACGAGCGGCGCGGCCCTCGGCCAGTGGGGCGACAGCAACAGCACCAACCAGATGTGGCGGATCGTCCCGGCGAACTGACCACCGCCCGAGCCGTCGGGGGGGGGGCCCCCCCCCCCCCCCCCCGGGGGCGGGGGGGGGGGGCCGGCGCCACAGCGGGTTGGGGGCGCCGCCGCCCGA
>NZ_JBEZBW010000140.1:0-17723 GCF_040647305.1 Saccharothrix sp. NPDC042600
CTTTTTGGCCCAACCCCGGGAAAGTGTGGTAGCCCTTCGGGCAGGCCATACGGAGATGACACAAGCAAGAAGCCCGGGTTGGGGTGTGACCTCACGAGGCCCTACGGCGGGATCGATTGGGCGAATCTGAAGACGTTCCGTGGGTCGTACCTGCGCTTCGCGGCCCTCAGTCGTTCCACATGGTCGCCGTAGTAGGCCGTCAGCCAGTCTTGTAGGTCTGGATCGGGGAAGTTGGGGTAGACGCCGCCTGTGCCCCACGGGTGGAGGATGTTCCAACTGGTGGCGAGCCAATTCAGCACCTCGTCCGCGCGCCTGGCCGCACCGCCTGGGCCCACCAGCACCGTGTGCTTCACCAGGAACATAGCAGCGCGGTGAGCGAAAGCTCCATTCTCGGCCCGCGCGTAAGCTCCGCCCCAAGGCGTGAACGACACCTCTCTCAACTCGCCCATCGCCCGCCTCGCCACGAAGTGGCCCAGCAGTTCCGCCACCGCCTCCTCCGGCAACGGTCGCCCGAAGAATCCCGTCTTCGCCGTGGACATCCCCGGCCGCTCGGACACCAACGGAATGCTGGTCGGGTCACGCGACACCGCCGAGTACGGGGTCGCGTGCAGCACCCCCGCGTCCTCGGCGGACACCTCCACGACCTCCGCGACGGCCGGCTCCGGGCACTCCGGCACACCGGGGCCGGCCCCGACCAGGAGCACCACCGGGTCCTCCTCCGGGTACTGCGGGCACAGCAGCACCAGTTCCGCCGACATCGCGTCCTCCGCGAACGGGGCCCACCCCTGCCACCACCTGATCAACTCCGCCGCCCGCTCGAACGGCCACTCCAGCCGGAAGTGCACCCGCGGTCCCGCCTCGTACGTCCGGAAGGTCGCCCGGGTCACCACCCCGAAGTTCCCGCCCCCGGCCCCGCGCAACGCCCACAGCAGTTCCGGCTCGTCGTCGGTGTGCACGACCTCCCCACCCGCCAGCACGACCTCCGCCCCCGCCAACGAGTCGCACGTCAACCCGTGCAACCGCCCATGACTGCCGAACCCACCTCCCAACGCCGCGCCCACCACACCCACCGACGGGCACGATCCCGCCGGCAGCACCCGCGACCCCAGGGCAGCCGCCACCGCACCGACCCGCACCCCGGCCCCCACCGTCACCGACGACCCGGCCACCTCGACCGCACCACCCGGCGACAGGGCGATCAACAACCCGCTGGTACTCGAATAGCCGGCATTGCTGTGCCCGCCACCCCGCACGGCGAACGGCCACCCCTCGGCACGCGCCCACGCCAGCGCCTCGACAACGTCCGACGCCCCCTCGCACAACGCCACCGCCCGCGGCAACACCTCCGCCGGACGGCCGATGAACTGGCTGCGGCACGACTCGTACCGCTCGTCACCCGGGTACGCCACATCAGGCATCGGCGTACATCCGGCTCTGCAACTCGTACAGGTCCGCGTACCGCCCACCCGACGCCAACAACTCCGCGTGCGTCCCCTGCTCGACCAGCTTCCCCTCGTGCAGCAACAAGATCCGGTCCGCGTGCCGCACGCTCGCCAACCGGTGGGTGATCAGCACGACCGTCCGGTCCTCCGCCAGCGCCCGCAGCGACTCGTACACCGCGAACTCCGCCTTGGCGTCCAAGGGCGCGGTCGGCTCGTCCCAGATCAGCAGCGGCGCGTCGCGGTACAGGCCGCGGGCCACCGCCAGCCGCTGCCACTGGCCACCCGACAGCTCCACCCCGCCCCGGAACTGCTTGGACAGCAACGTCTCCCACCCGGCGGGCAGCCCGTCCACCACCACGTCGGCCCCCGCCTGGCCCGCCGCCTGCTTCACCGCCACCCCGTCCGGGTCCGCCCGCGAATGCCGCCCGACGCGGACGTTCACCCGCGCGGTGTGGGGCCAGCGGACCGGGTCCTGCAAGACCATCATCACCTGGGACGCCACGCTGGACCGGTCGGCCTCCGCGATGTCCTGCGCACCCCAGAGCACCCGACCGGACGTCGGCGCGTAGAGACCGGCGATCAGCTTCGCCAACGTCGTCTTCCCCGAGCCGTTCTCCCCGACCAGGGCCACGGTCTCCCCCGGTTCGATGCTCAACGTGATGCCGTCGACCGCGACGCGCCCACTCCCCGGATAAGCGAACGAAACGCCCTCCAAGCGCACACGGCTCGGGTCCAAGCCCACCTCGGGCCGATCAGCCGGACGCCGCGCCGACGCCAGGAACTCCTGGTAGTCGGCGACGTACATGCCCTGCTCCACCAACTGGTTGGCCGCCAGCACCAACCGGTTGAGCGCGGTCGTCGCCACCCGGATCGCGATCACCGCCGTGCCCGCCACGGCCAACGGCACCCACTCGTAGCGCACCAGCAACCCCAGCACCACGTACGTCACCGCCAGCCCCAGCCCGGCCAACGCCCGCCCGACCCCGCGCACCCGTGCCTGCGCGGTCGCCAGCCGGACGTCCTCGTCGCGCAACGGGTCCGCCGCCACCCGGTACTCGTCGAGCACGAACGGTTCCGCCTGGTACGCCCGGATCTCCGCGGCCGGCTCGCGTTCGGTCGCCAGGTCGGACACCATCTGCACCCGCCGGTCCAGCACGACCGTGCGGCCCACGCTCGCGTACGCCAGCCTCGCCGCCCGCTGCACCGCCCACCCGTCCGGCAGCACCGCCAACAGCAACACCGGCAGCAGCACCGGGTGCAGCAGCGCCAGGCTCCCCGCCGCCGCCGCGATCCCGATCAACGACCCGACCAGCTCGACCAGGTTGTCCGCCGCGCGTTCCAGGAAGAACAAGCCCCGGTCCCGGGCGCGGTGCATCCGGTCGTAGAACTCGGAGTCGTCGAACGCGGCCAGGTCCGCGCCCAGGCTCGCCGCGTACAGGCGTTCCTCGGCGACGCGCCGCACGGACGGCGTGATCCGGGCGTGGGCGAGCGCGACGCCGACGTCCATCGCGCCGCGCAACCCGAAGGCGGCGCCCACCAGCAGCAGGTCGGGCAGCGCGGCGACCACCCGCTCGGTCGTCGGCCCGGACGCCAGCAGCTCCGTCAGCACGCCGGTGGTCGCGAACAGCCCGAACGCCGCCGCCAGCCCCGACACGACCTGCATGACCGCGACCGCCACCGCCGCACCGGGCGCGGCCCGCCAGATCGTGCCCAGCACCGGCCAGGTGGCCGCCGGCACGCCGCGCAGGCTGCGCCGGGTGGCCGCCGAGTCGTCCAGCTGCCAGTGCGGGGTGACCAGGTTGCCGTCGCGCGGATCGGGTTCGCTCATCCGGCCCCGCCCGGCAGCAGCACGGACGGCAGGTCGCACTCCGGGTGCATGCGCAGCAACTGGTAGGCCACCCCGCCCGACCCGGACATGATGCTCGGCGAGTACACCTCGCGCGCCAGACCCGTGGTGACGCCGTTGGCCTCCAGGCTGCCCAGCACGGTGGCGTCCAGCGTCGCCCGGTCGAGCCCTTCGGGGCCGACCCCGGCGGCCAGCGCGGTCGTGAGCAGCTCCCACACGCCGGTGTCACCGTGGCACAGCGTGTGCGTCCAGCCCAGGCCGTCCCGCCACGCCGAGAACGCGGCCCGCCGCAACACCTCCCGCTCGGCCAGCGCCGGCACGTCGGCCGCCGCCAGCCCGACGCCGATCGCGCCGTGGCACCAGGCCGCCGCGACGGTGTCCGGCTCGCGCGGGTCCATCCACGCTTGCCGTTCCGCGCTGTACCAGGTCTCCTCGAACGCCGCCGCGCCTGCCACGAGCCCGTCGAACCGGCGCTCCCCCGTCGCGGCGCCCAGTCGGGCCAACGCCCACCCGATCCCGGTCGCCCCGTGCGCGAACCCGCCGATCCCGCCCGGGAAGTTCGGCGCGGGCCACCGCACGACGCCCCCGTCACGCACCGCGTCCTCGGCGAGCTTGTCGCCGGCTCGCAACGCCAACGCGGTCCACCGCGCATCGCCCGTCCGCTCGGCCAGCGCCAGCAACGGCACGATCGCCCCGGCCGTGCCGACCACCAGGTCGGGGCCTTCGCTCGCGTCCAGCGCGGCGGGCACCTGCCGGGCCAGGAACAGCGCGTCCTCCACGCAGTCCAGCCCCAGCCGGTCCAGGGTCAGCCAGCACCAGATCTGCGAACCGAGGCCGATGTACCCGCCCGCGGGGTCGGGCCGCCGACGCGTGTGCTCCGCCTGCGCCGCCCACCACTTCTGCGTCAACCGGGCCGTGCGCACGGTGCCGTCCAGCAGTTCTGGCACACCCTCGACGGCGTCGGCGCGCCCCGCCGACACCTCCCGCCCGTACGCGGCCAGCAGCACCGCCACGCCCAACGTCCCGCCGTACAGGTCCGGCGTCAACGGTGTGGTCTGCCAACCGGATCGGTCCAGGATCGGCGCGAACCACGTGGCCGTGCCGTCACTCCCGCGCACCGCCTCCGCCGACAGCTCGCCCATCAACCGCGCCGCCAACCGCCGCCGTCGAACGTCCACGTCGGACTGATCGACGCCGGCGGACATGCGCCGGAGATCGGGTTCGGCGCCCTGGTTGAGGTAGGCGCTGACCAGGGCCGCGTGCGTGACCCGGCGTTCCAGCGCGAAGTCCGCCGTCCGCCAGTTGTGCAGGGCCAGCGCCACCTGGTCCACCCGCGGACCGCACACCAGGCCGCCCGGCGTGTGCAGCCAGCCCTCGGCGGGCGTCGTGGTGAACACCGGGATGTCGCCCACGAGCAGCTCCGCGACCTCGGCCGCGTGCACGTCCGGGTCGCCCGGCCCGCGCGTGTTGATCGAGTGCCGTGCCAGCAGCGCCCGCGCCTTGCGCTCAGCCGCCTCCTGGTCGTGCAAGCCGGCCGGGTGCCACAGCATCCGCGCCAGCTCGGTGTAGGACTCGGTGTCCCGCACGATCACCCGCACCACGCAGTCGGCGAAGCCGGCCAGCAGCGGTTCCAGCCGGCCCGCCCCGTCCAGCGCCGTGATGCGGCCGGCCATCTCGTCGAACCCGGCCACGACGCGCGGCCAGTGGCGGGCCAGGCGGGGCTGCGGGCTGGGCAGGTTGCGGGTCGGCGGCGGCTGGGACGGCACGATCGCCACGCGCGCGGAGTCGGTGCCCGCGCCCACCAGGTCGGGCAGGCCGATGTCGGGCTGCTCGCCGGGCAGGCCGCCCATTGCCGAGCCGTCCACGCCGCGCCACCCCAGGCCCGCGCCGCGGCCGGGCAGCAGACCGGTGCGCAGGACGGTCCCGTTGAGCTGCTCGGCGACCAGGTCGGTGGCCTCGCCCGCGCCGGTCGGCGGGTGCGGCGGCCGGGGCGTGAAGACGCTCTCGCAGTCCACCACGACCGGCACCGGACCGCAGGCGATGATGTTCTCCGCGTGCAGGTCCGTGCCCGCGACCAGGCGCATGACGGCCAGCCAGTGCCCCAGGTTGCGGTAGAACAGGTCCAGCTCGGCCGCGGAGGCGCAGTACCGGTGCGCCACGTGCTCGGCCCACCCGTACCCGTCGAGCACCAGCGCCCCGGGCACGCGGATCGGGTGCTCGTCGCCGTCGGTCAGCACGGCCAGCAACCCGGCCAGGCGTTCGTCCACCTGCATCGGCCGGGGCTTGTAGACGACCGTGCCGCCGGTGCAGTGCACGAGGGTCACGGTGTGGCCGCCGTGGTGGCTGTCGCCCGCGCCGAACTCCACCTTGAGCAGCTCGCCCGCCTCGGCCTCCAGCAGCGCGTCGAGGCGGTGCCGGTCGGCGGCGAACCGCCGGACCATCGTGTGGATCGCGTCGACCCGGTTGTCGACGGTGGCGCGCAGGCGGGTGACCAGGTTCGGGTAGTGGCGGGTGAGGTCATGCCAGAACGCGGGCCGCGCGGCGGTGTCCAGGAACTCCGACCAGCGGCCCGCCGGGTCCGGCGCGCGCAGCCGGCCGGTGACGCGGGCGGCGTTCAGTTCCAGCACGAGCACGCGGATCACCTTGCGCCGCACCACGTCCAGCAGCACGTCGCGGGTCGCGGCGAGCACGGCGCCCGCTTCGGCGGCGCCGAGGTCGGCGACCTCGGCCAGGCAGCGGGCCAACCGGTCCACCGCGGGACCGATCAGCCAATCCAGGGTCCGGTCGAGTTCGCCGACCTCGTCACCAGTCATGTCCGGTCAGCAGCAGTACACCGGACGGGACGCCGTACAGGACGAACAGCGGCTGCCGGGCGGGTTGCACGCCACGATGTCGCCCTCGGCGAACTCACCGTTGGCGAACAGCGGGCCGGCCGGGTTGTCGACGTCGTCCAGCCCCGCGCGCCAGCGGGCCACCAGTTCCTCGGCGCTTTCGAGCAGTGCGGTCGTCATCCGAACTCCTTCCGTGGACAGGAGCGGCGAGTGTAGAAATGGGATGCACACGGGAGCGCACACGCGGAGTCGGTCGCCCGGCGCTCAGGCGCGCCCGTCGCGGACCGCTTCGTACAGCGACGTCGTGGCGGCGCTGGGCGCCACGCCCAACTCCACCTCCAGCACCCGGACCAACCTGCGGTACACCGCCAGGGCTTCGCTGCGCCGACCGGACGCGGCCAGCGCGGCCACCAGGAGCCGCCACAGCCGTTCCCGCAACGGGTGCTCGACCACCAGGCCCGCCAGCGCGGCGACCAGCTCGGCCTGCCACCCCAGCGCCAGGCGGACCTCCGCGAGGTCCTCGATGGCGCAGACCCGTTGTTCCTCCAGCACGGTCACGTCCGGCCGCACCACGTCCGGCACCGGCAACCCGGCCATCACCGGGCCGCGCCACAACCCCACCGCGTGCTCCAACGAGTGCGCGGCGGCGGCGTTCTCGCCGTGCGCGCGCAGCTCACGCCCTTCCCGCACCAGCCGCTGGAACCGCGTCACGTCCACGGCGTCCGGCGCGGCGGCCAGCACGTACCCGTCGCGGGAGGTGACGATGCACGGCCCGCCGGGCGCGAGGTTGGCCAGGATGCGGCGCAGCTCCGCCAGGTGCGTTCGGACGTTCGCGGCGGCCGACGGCGGCGGCTTGTCCGGCCACAGCGCGTCGACCACCCACTCCAGCGGCAGCGCCCGGTTGGCCCGGACCGCCAGCACCCCCAACAGGATCCGCACCATCCGCCGCGCCGGGTGCCGCGTGACACCACCGCCCCGCACCGCGGGCCGCCCCAACACCAGGACCGCCATCGCCACTCCTCAGACCGCTCGGGTCCCCCCAGGATTGGCGACGATCCGGCCCGCTCCGGGCAGCGCGCGACCCCGGACGTCCCGACACTGCGGATGCGCGAAGCACCAACGGTTTCCGCACACCCGACCGGCCCATCAGGCCATGGCCGTCCGGCTCAACCGGGATCGAAAACCACTGTGCCGCAACGAAAACACCGCGTGCACGAGCGGTCACTCAGTGGCGTCCCACCCGGTCGGCCAACAGCTGCCCCGGCCACTGGCCGACCAGGAAGGTCTCGACGGGCTGGAAACCGTTGCGCTTGTAGTACTCCACGAGCCGACCGTCACCGCCGGCGTAGCAGTCCACGCGGACCAGGTCGACGCCCTGGGCCCGCGCCTGCGCACGGGCGTGGTCGAGCAGCGCGCTGCCGACGCCCTTGCCCTTGTGCTCGCGAGAGGTCACCAGCAGCCGGATGTAGAGCTCCGGCTCCTCGACCCGCGGCACGTACTCCATCGGCCGCTCCGAGTGGGTCAGCGCGCCCGCCGGCTCCCCGTCCACCTCCGCGATCCACACGGTCTCGTCGCGCAGCTTGGCGGTGATCTTCTCGACCCGGTCCGGGTTGGTGGACCACGGCTCGGTCCCCCACTGCCCCGTGCGCCCCTCCGCGCCCAACCACTCCACCGCGCCGTCCAGCATCGCCAGCACCGGCTCCAGGTCGGCCAAGCCACCCCGACGGATCTCCACAGCCATCCCCCTCGTTCACCCGGTCGGTCCAACGCGACTGTACCCCTCGAATGGAAAACATCTCGCGGACCTCACCCCGCGGGAGGTTTCGATCGCCATTCGCGAAATCCGCCGAACCCCCTTGTGTGCGACGAAAGGCGGTCCGGTAAGGTCCACGTCAAGACCTTGGACGGGGGGAACGCCCAATGGCCGACAACACCTTCACTCCGCCCGGCGTGGCGGACTTCTTCCCACCCGCGATCTTCGGGTGGGTCACCAAACCGATGGTGCTCGTCGTGCTCTCGGTGGTGATCATCGCCGCATTCTTCCTGGTCGCCACCCGGAAGCTCGCGCTGGTGCCGGGCCGGTTCCAGTTCGCCGCCGAGTCGGTCTACGACCTGGGCCGCAACACCATCGCGCGGGAACGCATCGGCGCGCAGGACTTCCAACCGTACGTGCCGTTCATCCTCACGCTGTTCTGCTTCGTGCTGGTGAACAACATCTTCGGCATCGTCCCGCTGGTGCAGTTCCCGACGATGGCCCACATCGGTTTCCCGATGGCGCTGGCTTTCCTCCTGGTGTTCCCGGTGTACCACTACGTGGGCATCAAGCGGCACGGCCTGAAGGGTTACCTGCGCAACCAGTTCATCGTGCCGGGTGTGCCGAAACCGGTGCTGTGGGGTCTGCTGATCCCCACGGAAGTCATCCTGAAATTCTTCTTCGACCCGCTCACGTTGGCCATCCGGGTGTTCGCGGCGATGTTCGCGGGCCACCTGCTGGTCATGGTGTTCGTGCTGGGCGGCGAATTCCTGCTGCTGCACGCGGGACCGCTGCTCAAGCCGGTGTCGTTGATCAGCTTCCTGTTCGCCATCGGCATCACCCTGCTGGAAGCGTTCATCCAGGTGTTGCAGGCGTACATCTTCGCCACGCTCAGCGCCCACTACATCAGCCGCTCCCTCGCCTCCGACCACTGACCGCGGCCGGTCAGCTCGACAGCCGCCCGGGGGCTCCGGCGTCGGCGGCGTCGTCCAGTTGGGGCAGGTCGTGACCCAGGCGGTCGCGCTTGGCCGCCAGGTAGCCGATGTTGTGGGGGTTCGGCGGGGCCAGCAACGGGACCCTGGCGGTCACCCGGATGCCGTGGTGCTCCAACGCCTTGATCTTGTCCGGGTTGTTGGACATCAGCCGGACCGACTGGACCCTCAGGTGGCGCAACACCCGCGCCGCCGGCGTGTAGTCGCGCACGTCCACCGGCAGGCCCAGGGCGGTCGCGGAGTCCAGGGTGTCCAGGCCGCGCTCGTCCTGCAGGACGTGCGTCCGCACCTTCTCCACCAACCCGATGCCGCGTCCCTCGTGCCCCCGCAGGTACACCAGGACCCCGTTGCCCTCGCGGACGATGTTGTCCAGCGCGGCGTCCAACTGGTCGCCGCACTCGCACCGCATCGCGCCGAAGATGTCACCGGTCATGCACTCGGAGTGCACGCGCACGAGCACGTGTTCCCGCATCCTCGTCTTGCCGTGCACCAGGGCCATGTGCTCGTGGCCGTCGGCGCGGAACGCCACGGCTCGGAACGTCCCCCTGCGTGTCACCAGGTCGGACTCGGCGACGTCCTCGTCGCGGAAAGCCTGCTCGTGCATCCGGTCCCTTCGTCCGCGCGGTCGTTACGCTCGGGCGTGGTTGCACCGTAACCCGCTCACCTCGTGGAGGTCACCCTGTTCAGCATCACCGTCCGCGACCACGTGATGGTCGCCCACAGCTTCCGCGGCGAGGTGTTCGGTCCGGCGCAACGCCTGCACGGAGCAACGTTCGTGGTGGACGCTCGGTTCACACGACCGGACCTCGACCCGGACGGCATCGTGGTCGACATCGGACTGGCCACCCGCGAACTGGGCGCGGTGCTGGCGGAACTGAACTACCGGAACCTCGACGACGTGCCCGAGTTCGCCGGGATCAACACCTCGACCGAGTTCCTCGCCCGGCACATCGCCGACAGGCTCGCCGACCGCGTCCACGACGGCGCGTTGGGCCCGGGAGCGCTCGGGCTCAGCGGGATCGAGGTCACCCTGCACGAGTCGCACGTGGCCTGGGCGAGCTACGAGCGGGCCCTGTGACCTGCTGGTTCGTGCTGCCCGCCGGCGTGGACGACCCGGCCGCGCCCAGCGGCGGGAACGTCTACGACCGGCGGGTGTCGGCCGGTTTGGGCCTGCGGGACGTGCTGGTCCCCGGCGCCTGGCCGCACCCCGACGACAACGCCCGGGCCCGCCTGGACCGGGCCCTGCACGCCGTTCCGGACGGCGCGGTCGTCTTGATCGACGGTCTCGTCGCGTGCGGCGTCCCCGAGGTCGTGGCGCCCCACGCCGAGCGGCTCAAGGTGGCCGTCCTGGTCCACCTGCCGCTGGCCGAGGAAACGGGGCTGCCCGCCGAGGTGGCCGCCCGCCTGGACGCCGCCGAGGGCCGGTGCCTGCGCGCGGCGGCGGCGGTCATCGCCACCAGCCCGGCCGCCGGAACCCGCCTGGCCGAACACCACGGGCTGTCCCCGGTGCACGTGGTGCCGCCCGGGGTTGACCGGGCGGCCCTGGCACCCGGCACCGACGGGGTGTCGAGGCTGCTCACCGTCGCGTCGATCACCCCACGCAAAGGCCACGACGTGCTGATCAAGGCGCTGACGGCGGTCTCGGACCACCCGTGGACCTGCGCGGTCGTCGGGCCCGCGCCGGATTCGGCGTACTCGACCGCCGTCCGGGAGTCGGCGGGGTCCTGTGCGGACCGGTTCGAGTGGACGGGACCGCTGTCCGGGGACGCGCTGGAGCGGCAGTACGCCGCCGCCGACCTGTTCGTGCTGGCCTCGCGGGCCGAGACCTACGGGATGGTGGTGACCGAGGCGCTGGCGCGCGGCGTCCCGGTCATGGCCAGTGCGGCGCCGGACGCGCTGGGGACCGGCGGCCTGCTGCTGCCCGGCGGTGACGTGCCGGCGTGGTCCGCGGCGCTGCGCCGGTGGTTCGAGGACGCCGACCTGCGGGTCCGGCTGCGCGCGGCGGCGGCGGCACGGCGTGCCGAGCTGTCCACATGGGACGAAACGGTCACGGGCGTAGGGGTGGTGCTGGCTAGTCTGCGCGCATGACCGGATTCGCGCCCGAGTGGCTGGCCCTGCGGGAAGACGCCGACGCGCAAGCACGTTCGACCGAGCTGGCCGACCGGGCGCGCGCCCTGGTGGTGAACCGCGGCGTGCCCGTCATCCGTGACCTGGGGTGTGGAACCGGATCGATGGGGCGGTGGCTCTCCGCGCGGCTCGGCGGCGCGCAGCACTGGGTGCTGCACGACCGCGACCCGCGCCTGCTGGACCTGGCGGGTGCGTCCTTGAGCGGCGTGACGGTCGAGACGCGGCTGGGCGACCTGACCGCGTTGCGCGCCGCGGACCTGGCGGGCGCGTCGCTGGTGACCGCGTCGGCGTTGCTGGACCTGCTCACGCGCGACCAGGTGAACGCGTTGGTCGCCGCCTGCGTAGGAGCCGGTGTGCCCGCGCTGTTCACGCTGTCGGTCGTGGGTCGGGTCGAACTGGACCCGGCCGAGCCGCTCGACGCCCGCTTCCAGGACGCCTTCAACGCCCACCAGCGGCGGGCCGGGCTGCTGGGGCCGGACGCGGCGGCGGTGGCCGTCGAGGCGTTCGAACGGCTGGGCGCGTCGGTGCAGACCCGGCCCAGCCCCTGGCGGCTCGGGCCGGGCGCGTTGAGCCGGGAGTGGGTGCGCGGGTGGGTGGAGGCGGCGTGCGAGCAGGAACCCGGGCTGACCGGCGAGGCGGAGGCGTACCTGCGGCGACGGCAGGCGGCACGGGCCGTGGTGCACCACGTGGACCTCTTGGCGGTGCCGTGAAAGGCGTCGTGCGGGTCGGCCTGGCGGTCGTGGTGCTGGGGGCGTTGGCGGCCAAGGTCGGCGCGGGCGCGTTCCTGGACGGGGTCCGGGCCGTCGAGTGGTGGTCGGTCGGGGCGGCGCTGCTCATCGGAGCCGTGACCACGCTGTTCAGCGCCTTGCGGTGGTGCGAGGTGGCGCGCGGGATGGGGTTGGCGATCGAGGTCCGCACGGCGGTCGGCGACTACTACCGGGGCCTGTTCCTCAACGCCGTGCTGCCTGCCGGGGTCCTCGGGGACGTGCACCGGGCGGTCGAGCACGGGCGCGAAGCCGGGGACGTCAAGCGGGGCCTGCGGGCCGTCGTGGTCGAGCGGGTCGCCGGTCAGGTCGTGCTGGTGGTCGCCGCGGTGGCCGCCCTGGCGCTGTGGCCGCTCGACGTGCCCGGGATGCCGGGACGGCACGTGGTGATCGGCGGAGTGGTCGCGGGAGTCGTCGCCCTCGGCCTGTCGCGGCGGGCCAGGCGGGTGCTGTCGGCACGGGTGGTCGGGTTCTCCGCCGCCACCACCGCCGGCCACGTGACGTTGTTCCTGGTCGCCGCCCGGACGGCCGGGGTGTCGGCCCCGCTCGGCGAACTGGTCCCGTTGGCCCTGTCGGCGCTGGTGGTGATGGCGATCCCGGTCAACGTCGGCGGGTTCGGGCCGCGCGAGGCGTTCTTGGCGGTGGCGTTCGGCGCGACCGGGCTGGGCGCGGCGCCGGGCGTCACCACCGCCGTGGTCTACGGGGTGCTGGCGTTCGCGGCGGCCCTGCCCGGGGTCGTCCCGCTGCTACAGCGTCGCCAGGTGCCGCGCGAAGCCGCCGACCAGCGCCGCGAGCAGGTCCCGGCCCTTGTCGGCTGACGCGCGGGACGGCCGGCCGACCACGCCCGACGACGTGTAGGCCGCCATCCCGGTGGTCAGCAGGTGCCGCCGGTCGTCGGCGACGTGGTCGGCGGTCTCGAACCCGGGGCGGACGACCTCGGGGTGGACGTGCAGGAGGATCGACGTCTCGATCTCGCCCGCGTGCATGTCGGTGGCCGACGGGGTCTCGACGCCGGCCGCCGCGCGCGCCTCCGCCCAGTCCGCCGAGGTCGGGTAGAGCGCCATCCGCCGCGACTCCTGCACCACGTTGGACAGCACGTAGTTGCCGCCGTGGGCGTTGACGATGACCAGCGGGAGACCGGGGAGGGACTCGGCCACGTCCATGATGACCGAGTGCAGGGTGCGCGCCGAGATGCTGACCGTGCCGGGCCAGTCGGCGTGCTCGTGGGAGCAGGAGATGGTGATCGGCGGCAGCAGCTGGACCGGGTAGGCGTCGGCGAGCCCCCGGGCGATGGCGCACGCGATGAGCGTGTCGGTGGCCAGCGGCAGGTGCGGGCCGTGCTGCTCGAAGCTGCCCACCGGGAGCACCGCGACCGCCGCGCCGCGCGCCCGGACGTCCTCGGTCGTCGCCAGGGTGATCATGTCCCGGCACCGTACCGAACGCGCCGGCACAGCGCGGGCAGGTGGGCCAGCACGGCGGGCAGGTCCTCGAACGCGGTCTCGCCGCTGATCAGCGCGTCGAACCGGGCGTCGGCGAGCAGGTCCAGGGCCAGGGCCATGCGTTCGCCGAACGTGCGGTCCGGGCGGGCGAGGGTGCCGACCTGGCTGCCGCGCACGGTCAGCCGCCGCGAGTGGAAGTGCTCCCCCAGCGGCACGGCGACCCGCCGCGACCCGTACCAGCTCAGCTCCACCACCGTGCCGCCCGGCGCGAGCAGCCCGAGCGCGGTCTCCAGGCCGGCCTCGGCCGCGCTGGCGTGCACGACCAGGTCGAGGCCGGCGCGGGCGGCCGCGGGCTGGGCGAACCCGACCCCGAGGGCGTCGGCGACGGACGCGCGGGCCGGGTCGGTGTCCACGAGCTGCACCCGCACGCCGGGGAAGCCGGCCAGCAGGGCGGCCACCGCGCACCCGACCATGCCGCCGCCGACCACCGCGACCCGGTCGCCGACCAGCGGACGGGCGTCCCACAGGGCGTTCACGGCGGTCTCGACGGTGCCCGCGAGCACCGCCCGTTCCGGCGGCACGGTCGGCGGCAGCGGGGTCACGGCGGACGCGGGGACCACGTAGTGCGTCTGGTGCGGGTAGAGGCAGAACACCGGCCGGTCGAGCAGGTCCGGCGGGCCTTGCTCGACCACGCCGACGTTGAGGTAGCCGTACTTCACCGGCCACGGGAAGTCGCCCTCCTGGAACGGGGCGCGCATCACCGCGTGCTGGTTCGCCGGCACCCCGCCGTGCAGGACGAGCGTCTCGGTGCCCCGGCTGACGCCGCTGAACAGCGTCCGGACCAGCACGTCGTCGGGTCCGGGGTCGGGCACGTCCACCGGGCGGATCTCGCTGTCGCCCGGTCCGGTGAACCAAACCGCCCTCGCGGAGCGTGTCATCCAGCAACCTCCGAAAACCGACCGAGGGGCACGATGAGCACACTTCAGCACACCGCCGCGCCGGCCGTCCCGGAACAGGCCGCGTGGGCGGGCGGCCAGGTCCTCCTGCTCGCCGCGCTCGACGGCGCGGTCGGGTTGGGCGGCGCGGGCTGGCTCGCCGGCCTGGCCTACGGGTTGGCCACGTGGGTGCTGCTGGGTGCGGCGATGGCGCGCGCCGGGGCCCGCGCGCCGGGGCCCGCCGACCGCGTGACGCTGGCCCGCGGCCTGTTGGTGGGCGCGGTGACCGCCCTGGTCGCCGACCAGACCGCCGCGCCCGCCGTGGTGGTCGGCCTGGCGGCGGTCGCGCTGGTCGGCGATTTCGTGGACGGCCGGGTGGCCCGCCGGACGGGCACGGCCTCGGCGTTGGGCGCGCGGTTCGACATGGAGGTCGACGCGTTCCTGATCCTGGTGCTCAGCGTGCACGCCGCGCTGGTGTTCGGGCCGTGGGCGCTGGCGATCGGCGTGATGCGGTACTTGTTCGTGGCGGCGTCGTGGGTGGCGCCGTGGTTGCGCGGGGAGCTGCCGCCGAGCTTCGCGCGCAAGACCGTGGCGGCGCTGCAGGGCGTCCTGCTGGTGGTCGCCGCCGCCGGGGTGGTGCCGTTCGCGTGGGCGCTGGTGGCGCTGGCGCTGGCCGCCCTGGTGTGGTCGTTCGGCCGCGACGTGCGGTGGTTGTGGCGGAACAGGGTTCGCGCGGTCGTGGGGGCCGCGCCGGTGAAGGGAAGTGCCCGTGTCTGACCAGACCGCGTCGGTTCCGGTGAAGGTGGGCAACGTCGTCGTGTGGGCGTTGCAGCTCGCGCTGGCCGCCTACTTCCTCTACAGCGGGTGGCTGCTGTTCGGGGAGGGGTTCGTGAAGAAGTTCGACGACATCGGCTTCGGCCAGTGGCTGCGCTACGTGACCGGGGCGCTGGAGATCGCCGGCGCGCTCGGG
Source organism: Saccharothrix sp. NPDC042600 (assembly GCF_040647305.1). Taxonomy (NCBI): domain Bacteria; kingdom Bacillati; phylum Actinomycetota; class Actinomycetes; order Pseudonocardiales; family Pseudonocardiaceae; genus Saccharothrix; species Saccharothrix sp. NPDC042600. The sequence goes on from NZ_JBEZBW010000140.1 coordinate 15,100, forward strand.
TTGCTGCTCCCCCGGCTGTGCGGGGTGGCGGCGCTGGGGTTGTTCGGGGTGATGGTCGGCGCGGTCTCGACGGAACTGTTCATCCTGGACAGTGCGCGGGGCGCTCAGCTGCCGGCGGTGCTGGGCCTGGTCGCGCTGGTGGTCGCGGTGCTGCGGCGCGACACGGTGAAGGCCTTGGCGGCTCAGGTCTTCGGGAAGTAGCGCAGGACGGCGACGTCGCCGAGCCGGGTCACGTCGGCGAGGTGGAAGCGCCGCGCGGGACCGCCCGGGAAGTCGGCCGGGTGCAGGAAGCGCGGCGCGTCGGCCCGGCCGATCAACAGGGGCGCGACGGCGATGCGGACCTCGTCGGCCAACCCGGCGGCGAGGAAGGCGGTGTGCACGCGCCCACCGCCCTCCACCATCAGCCGCCCGACGCCGCGCGCGCCGAGGTCGTCCACCAGGTGCCCGAAGTCCAGGCGGTCGCCGAGCGCGACGACGGTCGCCAGGTCGCCGAGCGCTCGTTCGGCGCGGGGGCGGGCGTGGTCGGTGGTGTAGACGAGCTTGTCCCCGCCGCAGTGCCAGAACAGGAGGTCCGCGTCGAGGTCGCCGCTGTTGGTCACGGTGACCTTGAGCGGGTACTCGGGCTCGCCGCGGGCGGCGCGGTCGGCTCGGCGGTCGGCGCTGTAGACGAGCAGGCGCGGGTTGTCGCGGCGCAGGGTCTCCGCGCCGACCAGGACGGCGTCGGACTCGGCGCGCAGGCGGTCGACGTGGTCGAAGTCCTCGGCGTTGGACAGCGGGAACCGGTCGGCGGACCCGTCGTCGATGTAGCCGTCCACGCTGACGGCGACGCTGAGCAGGACGTGGGGGCGGGTCACGCGCCCACCGTAGGGGAAGGGCTGAACCGGGTGCACCCGACTCGCGTTGTCCCGGTGGTGGACGAGTTCTTGCCGGCGGGACGCGCGCGGCGCGGTCCCGCGAGCGCGGCGGCGGCCCTGCTGGTGCTGTTCGCGCTGGTCGCGCCGAACGACCTCGACCAGTTCACGACGAGCGCGTTCCTGCGGGTCCCGGTGGAGGGCCTGCTCGGGGTGATGCTCGTGCTGGTCGTCCCGGGCCGGTGGCGGTGGGCGGTGGCCGGGGTCGGCGGGTTCGCCCTCGGGGTCGTCGTGGTGGTGAAGGTGCTGGACATCGGGTTCGACCTGGTGCTGTACCGGCCGTTCGACCTGGTGCTGGACTGGCCGATGTTCGAGCCCGCCGTCGATTTCGTGGCGGTGACGGCCGGCCCGCTCGCCGCCGGCGCGGCGGTCGTGGTCGCCGTGGCGGTCGCCCTGGGCTTGGTCGGACTCACCGTGCTGGCGGCGCTGCGGGTGAGCCGGATCGCCGTGCGGCGGCGGGTGGTGACGACCCGGGTGGTGGCCGCGTTGGCGGTCGTGTGGATCACCTTCGCCGTGCCCGGGGCGCCGGTGGCGTCGGACAGCACGGCGGCTTTCGTCTACGAGCACGCGCGGCAGGTGCGGGCGGGGTTGGCCGACCGGGAGGCGTTCGCGGAGGCGACGTCGGTCGACGCGTTCCGGGACGTCCCCGGCGACCGGCTGCTGCCCTCGTTGCGCGGCAAGGACGTCCTTGTGGTCTTCGTGGAGAGCTACGGTCGGGTCGCGGTGGACGACCCCGGCGTGGCGCGCGTGTTGGACGAGGGCACGCGGCGGCTGGGTGCGGTCGGGTTCGGGACGCGCAGCGGCTACTTGACGTCCCCGACGGCCGGCGGCGGGAGCTGGCTCGCGCACGCGACCCTGTTGTCCGGGCTGTGGGTGGACAACCAGCAGCGGTACCGGACGTTGGTGGGCAGCGACCGGTTGACGCTGAACGGGGCGTTCCGGCGGGCGGGTTGGCGGACGCTCGGCGTCATGCCGGGCATCACCCGAGCGTGGCCGGAAGGCGCGTTCTTCGGCTACGACCGCGTCTACGCGGCGGACGACCTGGGCTACCGGGGCCCGCGGTTCGGCTACGCGACAACACCGGACCAGTTCACGTTGGCGGCATTCACCCGATTGAAGGGCGACGACCCAGTCATGGCCACCATCCCTTTGGTGACGTCCCACGCACCTTGGTCCCCGCTACCACGAATGGTCCCGTGGAACGCACTGGGCGACGGTTCCGTCTACAACGAGATGACCTCGGGCGAGGCGGCTCCAGACACGATCTTCAGCCGTGATCCACAACAGGTCCGAGCCGACTACGGACGGTCGGTGGAGTACTCGATAGAGACGCTGGTGTCCTACGTGGAGGAGTACGGAACCGACGACTTGGTGCTGCTGTTCCTGGGCGACCACCAGCCGGCCCACGTGGTGACCGGCGCAAGCACGTCCCGAGACGTCCCGATCACCCTGGTGACCCGCGACCCGCATCTGATCGAACGAGCCACCACCTGGCATTGGACCAACGGCCTACGACCACACCAGTCAAGTCCAATATGGCCAATGGACACTTTCAGAAACCACTTCCTGGCAACCTTCTAACCACACCGCAGGCACACTTCCCGAAGGGCTGCCAAGCCACAGGAAGGGCCTCGGTTCGTTCCCCGTACGGCCTGGGCGAAGCCCAACCGCGCTTTGGTCTTCTCCGCAACCAGCTTTTCCGGTTGCGGAGAA
>NZ_JBEZBW010000141.1:0-17563 GCF_040647305.1 Saccharothrix sp. NPDC042600
CAGATCGCCGGGGTCGGCCTGAAAAAGTTTCGCGAGGAACGAGCGAAAGTTTTTTGGCCGACCCCGGCGATCTGTGGTTGCCTCCGGCAGGCCGTACGGGGAACGAACCGACGCCCTTCCACCCCCGGGGGCCTGCCGCGCGGCGAGCGCCGCTTTTCATCAGTGCATCAGTGCAGACCAGCCGCCCACCCCTCAAGAACGCGGGCTTGCTCATGCAGCCTGTGCTCGTCAGTGCCCAACGGATCTTTGAAGAAGAAGGCCAACGCTTCCTGCACCCCCGACCTCCCCGCCGCATGCGCCGCAGCCAGCAACCTCGCCAGGTCGAGCACGAGTGGCGCGGCCAGCGAGGAGTCCAACCCCGTCCAGGTCGTCTGCAGCGTCATCCGCGCGCCCAGGAAGCCCTCGAACGACACGTGATCCCAAGCGGTCTTGTGCTCGCCGAGATCCGGCACGTAGTCGATGTGCAACGGCGCGGTGACGTCTTCACCCAGAAGCGAAGCCAACCCCCTTGCCTTCGACATGGACTTGCTCCGAGCATGACCCGGATCGGCAAGGGTCGCCCCGTCACCCCCACCCAGCAGGTTGGTGCCGGTCCAAGACCGCACTCTCAAAGCCCTAGCCACAAACATCGGAGCCAAGGCCGCCCGCAGCAGTGTCTCCCCAGTCTTGCCGTCCCGCCCTGCATACGGCACTCCCCTCCTAACCGCCAGTTCGTCCAGGGCGGGCAGTGCCACCCCCGTAGACGGGGTGAAGTCGGCAAAGGCGCAGCCCGCCCGAAAGGCGGCGTAAGCCACCAACGAGCTGGGCGGCAGCACAGCCCGACCAGGGACGCGCAACGCCTCTTCCAACGCCGCCAACGACTCAGGCCCCACCGTCACAGGCGGCTCGGTGGAAGCCACATTGACCACCACCACCCGACTCAACCGGTGCCTCGCCCGAAAGCCCTCGATGTCCTCAGCCAGCCTGCGGGCGGCGTCCGCCTGGCTACCGTTGTACGTACCCGGCTGGTAGCCGGGCAGGATCTCCGCGTCCACCGCGGCCAACTCATCCGACAACTCGGCGGCCAAGCCAGGCGGCAGAACCCCGTCACGCGCAAGCAACTCCGCCCGCTTCACCAAAGGCGTCGTCACCACATCATGGCCGCCAACGACAAACCCCTGCCAGGGCGGCAAAGGCGCGTCCAACAACTCGGTGACACACCCGACGGGCTCCACCAGCCCGGACCTCAACGCAAGCAGTCCGGTGATCGCGGTAGTGGCCACCGACCCCCGACCACCATTCAGCCACAACCCAACCCGCTCCGAAGCGCCCGCCACGTCAGCGCCCGCCACGTCAGCCCCCGCCACGTCACCCACCACGTCAGTCCCCAGCGGCGAAGGCCGCGTCGAACGACGCCGTAGGCGGGTCAAAAGCGTTCCGCCGCACGAAGTCCAACGCCTCCGGTGCCCCCACCAACCGGTCCATGCCGGCGTCCTCCCACTCCACACTCACCGGCCCGCTGTACCCGATCGTGTTGAGCATCCGGAACGCCCGTTCCCACGGCACGTCCCCACGCCCGGTGGACACGAAGTCCCACCCCCGGCGCGGGTCGCCCCACGGCAGGTGCGAGCCCATCCGCCCGTTGCGGCCGTCACCGACCTGGCGGCGGGCGTCCTTGCAGTCCACGTGGTAGATCCGGTCGCGGAAGTCCCACAGGAAACCGACCGGGTCCAGGTCCTGCCACACGAAGTGCGACGGGTCCCAGTTCAGGCCGAACGCGGGGCGGTGGCCGACGGCCTCCAGGGCCCGGGTCGTGGTCCAGTAGTCGTAGGCGATCTCAGACGGGTGAACCTCGTGCGCGAACCGCACCCCGACCTCGTCGAACACGTCCAGGATCGGGTTCCACCGGTCGGCGAAGTCCCGGTACCCGGCGTCCACCATCTCCGGCGGCACGGGCGGGAACATCGCGACCGTCTTCCAGATGGACGAGCCGGTGAAGCCCACGACCGTGTCCGCGCCCAGGCGCGCCGCGGCGCGGGCGGTCGCCTTCATCTCCTCGGCCGCGCGCCGGCGGACGCCCTCGGGTTCGCCGTCGCCCCAGATGCGCGCCGACAGGATGCCCTGGTGCCGCTGGTCGATCGGGTCGTCGCAGACGGCCTGGCCGGTGAGGTGGTTGGAGATCGTCCACACCTTGAGGTCGTGCTTGGCCAGCAGCGCGAGCCGGTCGGCGACGTACTCGTCGTCCTCGGCGGCCCGCCACGGGTCGAGGTGGTCGCCCCAGCAGGCCAGTTCCAGGCCGTCGTAACCCCAGCCGGCGGCCAGCCGCGCGACCTCCTCCAACGGCAGGTCGGCCCACTGGCCGGTGAACAACGTGATCGGACGTGCCATCGTCACTCCCCTACACGACTTGCGCTGGTCGAATCGCTCCCCTGAACGTCCTGCCAAGCACGGGAGGCGGCGCTCGCCTCGACGGCCGCCAGCACGCGCTGCAACCGCAGCCCGTCGCCGAACGACGGGCTCGGGTCGGTGCCGGCCGCGATCGCGTGGACGAAGTCCACCGCCTGGTGGGTGAACGCGTGCTCGTACCCCAGCACGTGCCCCGGCGGCCACCACGCGCCGACGTACGGGTGGTCGGGTTCGGTCACGACGATCCGGCGGAACCCGGCCACCGCCGCGTCCTCGCCACCGTCGAAGAAGTGCAGGACGTTCATGTCCTCGAAGTCGAACGCCACGCTGCCCGCCGAGCCGTTGACCTCGATCCGCAGGGCGTTCTTGCGGCCACTGGCGAACCGGGTGGCCTCGAACGACCCGAGCGCGCCGCCGGTGAAGCGGGCCAGGAACAGGGCGGCGTCGTCCACGGTGACCGGGCCCGTCCCATCGGACACGGCCGTGCCCGACAGGCCCGAGTGCGCCGCGGCCAACGGCCGTTCGGTCACGAAGGTCTCCATCGTCCCGCACACCTCGGCGATGGTGTCCCCGAGCACGAACTGGGCGGCGTCCACGATGTGCGCGCCGATGTCGCCCAACGCGCCCGACCCGGCCTTCTCCTTCTGCAACCGCCACGACAGCGGCGCGGCCGGGTCCACGATCCAGTCCTGGAGGTACTGCGCGCGCACGTGGTGGACGCGTCCGAGCCGACCTCGGGCCACCAGGTCGCGGGCCAGGCTCAACGCGGGCACGCGCCGGTAGGTGAACCCGACCATCGCCCGCACGCCCGACGCGGCGGCCCGCTCGGCCTCGGCCACCATCGCCTCGGCCTCGGCGACCGTGTTGGCCAGCGGTTTCTCGCACAGCACGTGCTTGCCCGCCGCCAGCGCCGCCACGGCGATCTCGGCGTGCGTGTCGCCGGGCGCGCAGATGTCCACCACGTCCACGTCGTCGCGCTCCACCACCACCCGCCAGTCGGTGACCGCCTCCGCCCAGCCCAGGCGGTCGGCAGCGGCCCGGGTGCGCCCGGGGTCCCGGCCGCACAGGACGGCCATCACCGGCCGCAAGGGCAGGTCGAAGAAGCGCGGGGCCACGCGCCACGCCTGGGAGTGCGCCGATCCCATGAACTCGTGGCCGATCATCGCAATGCGCAGTTCCGGTGTCATCACAATCCCCCAGGACTCAGGACTCGAAGGCCGCGGGCAGGTAGCGGTCGACGTTGTCCTTGGTGACGACCGGGGCGTACAGCTCGATCTGACGCGGGATCTCCACCTCGACCAGGTCGCCCAGGCTCTTGCCCTGCACCGCGAGCCGGGCCAGCCGGATGCCGTCCGCGCCCTGCGTGGACGGGTAGACCACGGTGGCCTTGTGCAGCCCGTTGTCCGCCTTGATCTCCCGCATCACGTTGGCCGACCCGGCACCTCCCACCAGGAAGAACTCGCTGCGCCCGGCGTTCTTGACCGCCGCGGTCACGCCGACGCCCTGGTCGTCGTCGTGGTTCCACACCGCGTCCAGGCGCGGCGCGGCCTGCAACAGGTTCGCGGCGGCCTTCTCCCCGCTCTCCACGGTGAACTCGGCGGCGACCCGGTTGGCGACCTTCAACCCGCACTCCCGCAGGGCGTCGGCGAAGCCCTTGCTGCGGTCCTGGGTCAGCGGCAACGAGTCGATGCCGGCGATCTCGGCGACCACGGCGTCCGCCTTGCCCTTGAGGCGCTCGCAGATGTAGGTGCCGGCGGAGACGCCCATGCCGTAGTTGTCCCCCAGCACGGTGGAGCGCGCGGCGAACGGGCTGTCGAACTCGCGGTCCACGTTGATCACCGGGATGCCGGCCTTCATCGCCTTGAGCGCGACCGGGGTCAGCGCCGCGCCGTCGAAGGGGAGCAGCACGATGGCGTCCACCTTGTCGTTGATGAACGTCTCCACCTGGCTGATCTGGAGGTTCACGTCGTTCGTGCCCTCGACCAGGCGCAGTTCGACGTCGGGGTACCTGGCCGCCTCCGCCTTGGCCGCGTTGGTGATGGCGGCCATCCAGCCGTGGTCGGCGGCGGGCGCGGAGAAGCCGATGACGACCTTCTCGCCCGGCTCGTCGTTGGCGACCTTCGCGCCGCCCTGCCCGGTCGTCCCGGACGGCGGCGCCGCGGTGTTGCCCGTGCACGCGGTGAGCGCCAGGAGCCCGGCGCAGGCGAGCAGGCGGACGAAAGCCCTGTGTGGCATGGGTGTGCTCCCGGAGTGTGTGGCGGTCGGGGTTCAGGCACTTCCTCGGCGGGTCAAGCGCCGCAGCGGGCCAGGCACCACCGCAGCGGGTCGGGCACCACCGCAGCGGGTCAAGCGCCGCCGCAACTGGTCAACCGCCGCCGCGACGGGCCAGCCGCTGCTGGAGGAGCACGGCGACCACGATGATCGCGCCCTTCGCGACGGCCTGGGCGGAGGTGGAGAGGTTGTTGAGGGTGAACACGTTCGACAGGGTGGTGAAGATCAGGACGCCGAACACGGTGCCCGCGATCGTGCCGCGCCCGCCGGAGAGCAGGGTCCCGCCGATCACCACGGCGGCGATCGCGTCCAGCTCGTACAGCGCCCCGTGGGTGGAGCTGCCGGTGGTGGTGCGGGCGATCAGCATGACCGCGGCGATGCCGCAGCACACGCCGAGCAGCGTGTAGAGGACGACGGTGTGCCGCCGCACGTCGATGCCCGCCAGGCGCGCGGCCTCCGGGTTGCCGCCGACGGCGAACGTGCGGCGGCCGAAGGTGGTGCGGTTGAGCAGCACCCAGCCGCCGGCGGCGACCAGGGCGAAGATCACCACCAGCACGGGCACGCCGAGCACCGACGCGTCGAAGAAGGCGGTGAAGCCGGGGACGTTGAGGATCTGCGTGCGGCGGTTGGAGATGATCTCGGCGAGGCCGCGGGCGGCGGCGAGCATGGCCAGGGTCGCGATGAACGCCACGATCCGCCCGTAGGCGACCAGCACCCCGTTGACCACGCCGCAGCCCGCGCCCACGGCCAGCGCGGTGAACACGACGACCAGCCAGTGCGTGTCGGTGGCCATGCCCTGGGTCGCGAGGGTGGTCGCCCAGACCGACGCCAGGGCGACGATCGCGCCCACCGACAGGTCGATGCCGCCGCCGGTGACCACGAACGTCATGCCGATGCTGACCACCCCGATCACCGAGGCCAGCCGCAGGATGGTGAGGACGTTGTCCAGGTCGGCGAACCGGTCCCCCGCCGTCGCGACGCCGACCAGGCACAGCAGGACCAGGGCGACGACCAGGCCGGTGTTGCGGCCGGGCGCGGAAGCCAGGAAGCGCCCGGCAGCCCGCGGCGCGGTGTCGGCGACCACGCGACGGTTCCCCTGACCGATCACGCGACGATTCCCTCCTTGACCGATCACGCGGCGGTTCCCTCCTTGACCGATCATGCGGCGGTTCCCTCCATGACCAGGTCCAGGACCCGGGACTCGTCGATCTCCTCGGCCGGCCCTTCGTGCACGACCACGCCCTCGCGCACCACCAGCACCCGGTCGGCCAGCCCGAGCACCTCCTCGATGTCGCTGGACACGACCACCACGGCCACGCCCCGCTCGGCCAGGTCGCGGACCAGCCGGTAGATCTCGCCGCGCGCGCCGACGTCCACGCCCCGGGTCGGCTCGTCCAGCAACAACACCCGGCAGCCGCGCAACAGCCACCGGGCGAGCACGACCTTCTGCTGGTTGCCGCCGGACAGCGCGCGCACCACCCGGTCCACATCGGACGGTCGGACGTCCAGCGAGGAGGTCAGTTCGGCGGACCGCGACCGCTCGGCCGCTTCGTCCAGGAACCCCAGGCGGGCGAACAGCGGCAGCGACGACACGGTGATGTTGCGGTAGACGGCCTGGTCCAGCAACAGCCCCTGGCTCTTGCGCTCCTCCGGGCACAGGCCGACCCCCGCCCGCACGGCCGCGCCGACACTGCCGGGCCGGAGCCGCCGCCCGCCGACCACGACCTCGCCCGCGGCCGGTTTTCGCGCCCCGTAGACGGCTTCGAGGATCTCGGAGCGCCCCGCCCCGACCAACCCGGCCAACCCGACCACCTCACCCGCGCGAACCACGAAGTCCACACCGGCGCGACCAGCCGAGTCGGCCCGTGACGAACCCGCGGCCGACTCCGCACGTGACGAGCCCGCAGCCACGTCGGCGCGTGACGTGCCCGCGGCCGAACCGCCCACCACCAGCCCGCCCACCACCAACCCGCGCACCACCAGCGCCTCAGGGGCATCCGCGGCCACCGGGCGGCGGGGCGGGTAGGCGTTGCGCGCCTCCCGGCCGGTCATGAGACGGATCAGTTCCGGCGTGCCGACCGCGCGGGCGTCGAGGCCGGTGGCGACCGTGCGGCCGTCCTTGAGCACGGTCACCCGGTCACCGATCTCGCGGATCTCCGCCAGCCGGTGCGAGATGTAGACGACGGCCACGCCGTGCGCGGTCAGCTCCCGCACCACGCCGAACAGCGTGCGCACCTCGTCCTGGTCCAGCACCGCGGACGGCTCGTCCAGCACCAGCAGCCTCGCGTCCCTCGACAGCGCGCGGGCCATGCTGACCACCTGTTGCCGCGCGGCCGGCAGCGAGCCCACGTCGCGGTCGGGCGGGATGTCCCGGTGGCCCAACCGCTCCAGCAGGGCACGGGTCCGGCGGCGCGTCTCGGCCCGGCGGGTGAAGCCGGCGGCGGACAGCTCGTGGCCCAGGAAGACGTTGTCCGCCACCGACAACCCCGGCACCAGGTCCAATTCCTGGTAGATGGTCGCCACGCCCGCGCGCATGGCGGCGGTCGGGTCGGGGAACGACACGACCTCGCCGAGCACGCGGATCTCGCCCTCGTCCGGGCGGTGCGCGCCGGCGAGCACCTTGATCAGGGTGGACTTGCCCGCGCCGTTCTGGCCCAGAAGGCAGTGCACCTCGCCCGCGCGCACGTCGAAGTCCACGCCGGCCAGGGCGGTGACCCCGGGGAACCGCTTGACCAGGCCCCGGACGGACAGCAGCGGTGCGGTCGTCATGGGTGTGCTCCACGTTGTTAGCGCTAACACCGGCGGGCCAGCGTAGCGCGGTCCCAAGCCACGCGACAGGGCATGGCGACTTTCGGACAGCGAAGCGATTCGACTCAGCGACGCGTTGTCCGTTCGACGGATGCGCGCGTAGCGTGCAGGGTCGGTCGAACCGGTTCGATGCCCCCTGCCGCGCATAGGGAAGGAAGTTCTGATGCGCCACCGATTGCGGAGGGCGGCCTCGATCCTCGGGGCCGCGTTGCTCGTGCTGGGGCTGAACGTCCCGGTCGCCTCGGCCCACCCGGAAGGCCTGCACGTCCTGCTTTTCAGCAAGACCGCCGCCGGCGCGTACCGCCACGACTCGATCCCGGCCGGCATCGCGATGTTCGAGCAGTTGGCGGCCGAACGCCAGTGGGAGTTGACGAAGACCGAGGACAGCAACGCCTTCACCAACGCCAACCTCGCCACCTACGACGTCATCGTGATGCTCCAGACCTCGGGCATGGTGTGGGACACCGACGCGCAGCGCGCCGCGATGCAGACGTACGTGCGCAACGGCGGTGGTGTGGTGGCCATCCACAACGCCACGGACATGAACATCGAGGCGCAGTTCCCGTGGTGGGACCAGTTCCTCGGCATGACCATGACCGCGCACTCGGCGATCGTGCAGGGCACGGCCAAGGTCGCGGACAAGAAGCACCCCTCGGGCACGGGCCTGCCGGACCGGTGGGTGCGCACCGAGGAGTGGTACAACTTCGACCGCAACGTCCGCGGCAACGCCCACGTCCTGGTCACCGCCGACGAGACCACCTACAACCCGGGCGCGAACGCGATGGGCGCGGACCACCCGATCTCGTGGTGCCGCAACTTCGAGGGCGGCCGGCTGTGGGCGACCGCCATGGGCCACCAGGCCTCCGCCTACTCCGAACCGCTCTTCCGCTCGCACGTCGCGGGCGGTGTGGAGAGCGCGGGCGGGAAGGTCGCGGCCGACTGCGGCCCGACGGTGTGGGGCAGTTTCGAGAAGGTCGCGCTGGACGAGACCACGATCGCGCCCGGCGCGGTGGACGTGGCCCCGGACGGCCGGGCGTTCTTCACCGAGTACGGCGGCAAGCTCAAGATCTTCAAGCCGGACACCCGCACCACCGTCACCGCCGCCACGCTCAACGTCTACGGCAGCGGCCAGAACTCCGAGGACGGGCTCACCGGCCTGGCCCTGGACCCCGACTTCGCCACCACCCGCTGGATCTACCTCATGTACTCGCCGGGCGACAGCACCGAGCAGGCGGCGCGGGTCTCCCGGTTCACCATGAACGGCGACACCCTCGACCGGTCCAGTGAGAAGGTCCTGCTCACCGTGCCCGCCTGGCGCGAGAACGAACCGGGCCACACCGGCGGGTACCTGGCGTTCGGCCCCGGCAAGAACCTCTACATCGGCGTCGGTGACGACGTGAACCCGTTCGCCTCGGACGGGTACGCCCCGATCGACGAGCGCTCGGGTCGCAAGTGGTGGGACGCGCAGGGCACCGCGGCCAACACCAACGACCTGCGCGGCAAGATCCTGCGCATCCACCCCGAGAGCGGCGGCACGTACACGATCCCGTCGGGCAACATGTTCGCCCCCGGCACGGCCAAGACCCGGCCGGAGATCTACGCGATGGGCTTCCGCAACCCGTTCCGCTTCAGCGTCCACCCGACCACGGGCGCGATCTACGTGGCCGACTACGGCCCCGACGCGGGCGCGGACAACGCCAACCGCGGCCCCGGCGGGATCGTGGAGTGGAACATCGTGAAGTCGCCGGGCAACTACGGCTGGCCGTACTGCATCGGCAACAACACCCCGTTCAACGACTACGACTTCGCCACCGGCACCTCGGGCGCGAAGTTCAACTGCGCGGCACCCACCAACACCTCGCCCAACAACACCGGCCTCACGACGTTGCCGGCGGCGCGGGCGGCGGACGTCTGGTACGGCAACAGCGCGAGCGAGGGCCGCAAGTTCCCCGAGCTGGGCGACGGCGGTGAAGCCCCGATGGCGTTCCCGATCTACCAGTACAACGCCAACAATCCGTCGCAGACCAAATTCCCGGCGTACTTCGACAACACGCCGTTCATGGGCGAGTGGGCGCGCAACCGGATCTGGGAGTTCCGCACGGATTCCAGCGGGAACCTGTTGAAGATCAACAACTTCCTGTCGAACATGTCGTTCGCCTCGCCCATGGACATGAAGTTCGGACCGGACGGCTCGATGTACCTGCTCACCTGGGGCACGGGTTGGGACGACCATGTCCACCTGCCCGGGGCGGGGTTGTTCCGGATCGACTACAACGCCGGTGAGCGCAGCCCCATCGCACAGGCCTCGGCCACCCCGTCGTCCGGTGGGACGCCGTTGACGGTGGCGTTCTCCAGCGCGGGCTCCCGCGACCCGGAAGGCGGAGCGCTGACCTACCGGTGGACGTTCGGCGACGGCGGCACGTCCACCACCGCCAGCCCGACGCACACCTACACCACGTCCGGCACGTTCAACGTCCAGTTGACGGTGACCGACCCGACCGGCAAGACGGGAACGGCGAACCTGACGGTGACCTCGGGCAACACCGCGCCCACGGTCCGGTTCACCGGCCCGGTGGACGGCGGCATGTTCGGCTGGGGCGACACCATCCCCTACGGGGTGGCGGTCACCGACGCCGAGGACGGCACGATCGACTGCACACGGGTGACCACCCAGCCCAACATCGGCCACGACTCGCACAAACACCCGTTGGGCAGCCCGATCACCGGGTGCTCGGGGAGTTTCCGGGCCGAGGCGGACACCGAGCACCAGAACGGCAACGCGCACGTCATCCTCTCGTCGGAGTACACCGACAACGGCGGCAACGGGCTGCCGGCGCTGAAGGGTGGCGCGAGCTTGGTGTTGCAGCCCAAGCGCAAGCAGGCCGAGCACTTCACCGGGTCGTCCGGGGTGCGGGTGGTGGCGCAGTCCGGGGCCGAGTCCGGCGGGCGCGTGGGCGACATCTCGAACAACGACTGGATCTCGTTCAGGCCGGTCAACTTCACCGGGATCAACCAGGTGTCGTTCAAGGTGTCGTCACCTTCGGGCGGCGGGTCGATCGAACTGCGAGCGGGCTCGCCCACGGGGACGCTGATCGCGTCGGCGTCGGTGACCTCGACCGGCGGATGGGACAACTACGTCAGCCTGCCCGCGGTGAACGTGACCCGGCCCGCGGGGACGGTCGAGCTGTTCGTGGTGTTCAAGACGCCGTCGAACAACAGCTTCGACCTCGACTCGATCAGTTACGTCGGGCCGGGCGTCGGGAGCGGCGGGTCGGCGGCGAGGCAGATCGTCGGCGTGGGCGGCAAGTGCGTGGACGTGAACGGTTCGTCCACGGTGGACGGTGCGCGGGTCCAGCTGTGGACGTGCAACAGCGGCGCGAACCAGCAGTGGGCGCAGACCGGTTCGACCCTCCAGGCACTGGGCAAGTGCATGGACGCCGCGGGCACGGCGGACGGCAGCGTCGTGCGGCTGTGGACGTGCAACGGTACGTCGGCGCAGACCTGGTCGGTGCAGTCGGACGGCACGATCCGCAACGGCACGAAGTGCCTGGACGCCACCGGCGGCAGCTCAGCCGACGGGACGCAGTTGATCGTGTGGACGTGCAACGGCGGCACGAACCAGCGGTGGACCTTGCGCTAACACCAAAGGCGACGCCACCGGCCCACCGGTGGCGTCGCCTTTGCGCGCGCGGGTCCGGCCCCCACCTGCGGAGGGTGCCGGCCGCGGTCAGGCCGGCCCGTAGTCGAACCACTCGAACGACGCGCTGCCCTCGGTGACGTACATGCCGATGACCCGCCCGGTGAAGCCCGTGGCGACCTCCGTGGACAGGTAGCGGCCGTCGAGTTCGCACAGCCGCGTGCCGTTCACGTGGAAGCCGACCAGGTCCGGGCCGAGGTGCCCGTCGTCCGGCTCCGGCAGGCGGGTGGTCACGGCCAGGGTCACCGGACCCGCTGGGACGTCCGCGCCGGCCACGGTCTGGCGCAGCGGCCCGATGCGTGCCACGACCTCGACCCGGCCCGCCGCGACCTCGACGTCGTAGTGGTGGGTCTCGTCCAGGCGCACCGACAGGCCCGCCCGGCCGGTGCCGGGGTCCACCAGCGTCGCGGCGCGGCACTCCTGGTGCTGTTGGCGGCGGCCGATGAAGGTGTGGCCCGGTTCGTCCAGGGTCGGGCCGGTGGCGTGCAGGGTCAGCCGGCCGGGGGGCTCGGTCAGCGACCACGACCCGGCGGGGCGGGACCGCGGCGAGATCCACTCGGGGCCGAGGTCGGGCCCGGTGAACTCGTCGCGGACCGGTGGCGGGTCGAGCGGGTGCCACGGGGTCGGGGCGCGTTCGGTGAGTTCGACCGGGCCGACCCGGGGCCAGCCGTCCACCCACTCGACCGGGGTCAGGAACGTTTCCCTGCCCAGCACGTGGAAACCGGGCGTGAAGCCGCGCGGACGCGTGGCCAGCAGCACCATCCACCACTCGCCGTCGGGGGTGGACACCAGGTCCGCGTGGCCGGTGCTCTGGACGGGCCGGTCGGTGCCGCGGTGGGTCAGGATCGGGTTGTGCGGCGCGGGTTCGTAGGGGCCGCGGGGCGAGCGGGCGCGGGCGATCGCGACGGTGTGGCCGCGTTCGGTGCCGCCCTCGGCGATCATGAGGTACCACCAGTCGCCGATCCGGTACAGGTGGGGCGCTTCGGGCCATTGCAGGCCGGTGCCCGACCAGATCGGCCACGGGCCTTCCAACACCTCGCCCGCCAGCGGGTCGATGCGCGCGACCTGGACGCCTTGGAAGGCGCACCAGCAGTTGCCGTCCTCGTCCCACGCCAGGTCCGGGTCGATGCCCGGGAGGTCGATCCACACCGGGTCCGACCACGGCCCGGCGGGGTCGGTGGCGGTGACGATGAAGTTGCCGCCGTGCGAGACGTTGGTGGTGATCATGTAGAACAGGCCGTCGTGGTGCCGGATGGTCGGCGCGTAGATGCCGCGCGAGGCCACCGCGTCGGCCGGTAGCGGCAGTTGCTCGGGCCGGTCCAGGACGTTGCCGATCTGCCGCCAGTGCACGAGGTCCCGGCTGTGCAGCACCGGCACGCCGGGGAAGTACTCGAAGCTGGAGCACACCAGGTAGTAGTCGTCGCCGACCCGGCACACGCTCGGGTCGGGGAAGAAACCCCCGACCACCGGGTTGTCGAACTTCCGCGTCACGATCCGCCTCCGGGTCAGCCTTTGAACGCGCCGTCGAGGATGCCCGCGACCATCCGCCTGCCGACGAACACGAACAGCAGCAGCAGGGGCACGGTCGCGAGGAACGAGCCGGACATGGCCAGCCCGAGGTCGATGTCGTAGCTGTTCTGCAACGCCTTGATGGCGATCTGCGCGGTGAACCGCTCCGGCGACTTGAGCACGATGAACGGCCACAGGAAGTCGTTCCACGCCGTCACGAACCCGAACAGCCCCAGGACGAACGCCGCCGGCCGCACGATCGGGAACACGATGCGCCAGAACACCTGCCACGTCGACGCGCCGTCGAGGTAGGCGGCCTGCATCAGCTCGTCGCTGATCGTGGACACGATGTGCTGGCGCATCCAGAAGATCCCGAACGCGCTCGCCAGGCCCGGCACCACCAGCGCCTGGAGCGTGTCCACCCAGCCCAGCTCGGACATGATCAGGTACTGCGGGATCACCGCGAGCTGCGTGGGCACGGTCATGGTCAGCAGCACGACCAGGAACAGCACACCCCGCCCGGGGAAGCGCAGCTTGGCGAAGGCGAACCCGGCCAGCGCGCACAGCAGCGCCTGCCCCACGCCGATGGTCGTGGCCACCGCGAGGCTGTTCAGGATGGACTGCAGGAACGGGACGGTGCTGAACACCAGCCCGGCCAGGTGGAAGAAGTTCCCGCCCGGCACGATCTCCGGCGGCATCCGCGTGGCGGCGGCGGTGTCGGTGGTGGCCACCACGAACATCCAGTACAGCGGGAACAACGACACCACCGCCGCGCCGCCCAGCACCGCGTACTGCCACCAGCGGACCTTGTTGTGGCGTGCGCTCATCGGTCCGCCCTGATCCGGCTCGACAGCACGTAGTTGACCGCGGCGACGACCACGACCATGACGAACAGCGCCACGCCGACCGCCGAGCCGTAGCCGAACTCGTAGCGGCCGAAGCCCAGTTCGTAGAGCAGGAGCGTGAGCGTCTGGCACTGCCGGACCGCGCCGCAGGTCAACGACGTGCCGGGCGAGACCAGCAGCGGTTCGGTGAAGATCTGCAGGCCGCCGATGGTGGAGGTGATGACGGTGAAGATGATCACCGGCCGCAGCGCCGGGACGGTGATGTGCCGGAACCGCTGCCACCCGCCCGCGCCGTCGATGGCGGCGGACTCGTAGACGTCGCGCGGCACCGCCTGCAAGGAGGCCAGGTAGAGCAGCGTGGTGTAGCCGAACCACCGCCACGTCACCATGGCCGCGATCACGACGTGGCTGCCCCACGTGGTCTGCACGAAGTCCACCGGGTCGATGCCGACCAGGCCGAGCAGCCAGTTGAGCAGGCCGAAGTCGCGGTCGAACAGCTGCGCGAACACGATCGCCGTGGCCGCCACCGACGTCACGTACGGCACGAGCACGGACATGCGGAAGAACAACGCGAACCGCAGCCGGGCGTGGTTGAGCAGGTGGGCCAGCAGCAGGGCGAGGAACAGTTGGGGCACGGTGGACAGGAACCAGATGCTCACCGTGTTGCGGGCGGCGTTCCAGAACCTCGGGTCGTCCAGCATGCGGGTGAAGTTGTCCACGCCGATGAACGTGTGCTCGCCGATCGGGTTCCAGTCGAACAGTGCCACGTAGAAGGTGAACAGGAACGGGAACAGCCCGAACACCGCGAACAGCACGAAGAACGGCGCGATGTAGGCGTAGGGGGCCAGCCGCTCCCGCAGCGGCGTGCCGGCGCTGCGGGAGGGCGGGTCGGCGGGTTCGACGGGGACGGGCGCCAGGGCGGTGGTCACGCCGGACCTCACTTGCCGATGGCGGTCTTGATGTTGCGCACGGCGTCGTCCCACGCCGTGGCCGGGTTGCCGTTGTTCTGCTCGACGTTGGTGATGGCGTTGAGGAACTCGGTGCCGATGGTGGTGCTGTCCGGTCCGATGTAGAACGGCTTGAGGCCCAGCAGGGACTGCGGGTAGAGGGTGCCGATCGGCGCGTCGGAGAAGAACGGCTCGGTGCGCGCGGTCAGCTTCGGGTCCTGGTAGACCGACGGCGTGGTGGGCAGCGCGCCCGAGGTCACGAAGTGGTCGAGTTGGCTCTGCGGCGACTGCATGGTGCGGATGTAGTCCCACGCGGCCTGCGGGTTCTTGGCGCGCGCGGGGATGGCCAGGTAGCTGCCGCCCCAGTTGCCCGACCGGCCCGGCACCGCGGCGAGGTCCCACTTGCCGGCGGTGGCGGGGGCGTTGCTGCGGATGCTGTTGAGCATCCAGGACGGGGCGGCGAGCACGGCGAACCCGCTCTGCGCCATCGCGGCGCTCCAGCCTTCGGCGAACGACGACTGCTTGGCGGTGATGCCCGCCTGCGCGGCCTTGATGCCCAGGTCGAAGGCGGCCTTGACCTGCGGGTTGGTCGAGTAGACCAGTTCGCGCTTGTCGTCGTAGTACTTCTGGGTGCCCTGGTTGACCGCCTGGTAGAAGACGCTGGTGGCGGCGTTGTCCACGAACGGCTTGCCGGTCTTGGCGGTGTAGCGCTTGCCGGTCTCGATGAACGCGTCCCAGTCCGGCCACAGCTTGCCGACCGACTCGCGGTCGGTGGGCAGCCCGGCTTCGGCGAACAGGTCGGTGCGGTAGGCCATGGCCATGCCGCCGACGTCGGTGGGGATGCCGAGGATCTGGCCGTCCTTGGCGACGCTCTGCGCCATGACCCAGTCGAGGTAGTCGCCCTTGATGGCGTCCGCGCCGAGGGTCTTGAGGTCCACGAAGTTCTGCGGCTGCTCCACGAACTTGGGCAGGTCGTCGCCCTGGATCAGCACCAGGTCGGGCACCTTGCCGCCGGCCAGCGCGGTGGTCAGCGCCTGCGCGGTCTCCTGGGCGTTGCCGACCTCGGTCAGCTTGACCTCGACCTCGGGGCGTTTCTGCTTGTAGGCCTCGACCGAGGCCTTCTGGTTGATGGCGCTGAACGACCAGAACTCGAACGACTTCCCGTCACCGCCGCCGCCCGCCCCACCCCCCGGTGAGCACGCGGTGGTCAGCAGCACCGCGGCGACGATGGCGCGGAGTTTCATGGATGCCTCCAGACCGATGCGGGACGGCTTCGAAATATTCGACTGATAGCCGGAATCTTTCGGCACGGACGGTAGGCCGCCGATCACCGCACCGTCAAGGACTTGCGCAAACAGGCTGAAACGTTTCGAGGGCTACACTCGGCGGCATGAGCCGGGCGCGCCGACCGAACACCGCAGCCGACGAGCCGGTCGGCGCGACGATCAGCCAGCTCGCCGCGCTCGCCGGGGTCTCCGTGGCCACGATCTCCAAGGTGGTCAACGGCCACCCGGACGTCTCGCCGGACACGCGGGCGTCGGTCGAGGACGTCATCCGCGAGCACGGCTACCGCCGCAAGCGCCGCGCCACCCGCGCCACCCTGGTCGAGGTCGTGCTGCACGCCATCGAGGGCGACTACGCCACCGAGATGATCAACGGCGTCGCCCGCGTCGCCGGCGCGCACGGGCTGGCCGTCGCGGTGTCCGAGCTGCACGGCCTGCACACGCCCGACCGGGACTGGATCGAGGGCGTGCTGGCCCGCCGCCCGGCCGGGGTGGTCGCGGTGTTCTCCGGCCCCACGCCCGCGCAACAGGAGCGGCTGCGCAGCCGCGGCATCCCGATCGTGCTGGTCGACCCGACCGACGAGCCCGGCAAGGACGTGTGGTCGGTGGGCACCAGCAACTGGAGCGGCGGCCTGGCGGCGACGCGGCACCTGCTCGAACTGGGGCACCGGCGGATCGCGACGATCACCGGGTCCCCGCGGATGCTCTCCGCCCGCGCCCGCCTGGACGGCTACCGCGCGGCCCTGGACACCGCGGGCGTCCCGGTCGACCCGGCGCTGATCCGCCAGGGCGAGTTCCAGATCGCCGACGGCCGGCGGCACACCCGCGACCTGCTGCGCCTGCCCGACCCGCCGACCGCGGTCGTGGCGTGCAACGACGGGACCGCGCTGGGGGCGTACCAGGCGGCGCACGAGGCCGGCCGGCGCATCCCCGAGGACCTGAGCGTGGTCGGGTTCGACGACCTGCCCTCCAGCCGCGAGATGATCCCGCCGCTGACCACGGTCCGCCAGCCGCTGCGCGAGATGGCCGCCGCGGCGACCGAGGTGATCGTGGCGCTGTCGCAGGGCGAGCCGCCCCGACAGCACCGCCTGGTGCTGGCCACGGACCTCGTCGTGCGCGCGAGCACCGCCCCGCCGGCGCGCTGACCGCCGAACGTTTCGGTCGCCGGGACTCCGCGTACGGACCTGCGCATTTCGCTCTTGTGAGCGAAAACGTTCGATGCAACACTCCGAGACGCTCGCCGAAACTACCGCCGAAGTTTCGAAACTCGGCGAGGCTCGCACACCACGCACACCCGTCGGGTGTCCTCCAGAAGGTGTCACACATGAAGCTGACAGCGACGTCAGTGTCACGAGCCGCGCTCGTGACCGCTTTGGTGGCCACCACCGCCGGCGCGGTGGTCCTCTCGGCCACGTCGGCCTCGGCGGCGACCACGCTCGGCGCGTCGGCGGCGCAGACCGGCCGGTACTTCGGCACCGCCGTCGCCGCGGGCAGGCTCGGCGACTCGACCTACGTCGGCATCCTCAACCGCGAGTTCGACATGGTCACCGCCGAGAACGAGATGAAGATCGACGCGACCGAGCCGAACCAGAACCAGTTCAGCTACGGCAACGCCGACCGCATCGTGAACCTGGCGCGGTCGCAGGGCAAGCGGGTCCGCGGGCACACGCTGGCCTGGCACTCGCAGCAGCCCGCGTGGATGCAGCGCCTGGAAGGCTCCGCCCTGCGTTCGGCGATGCTCAACCACGTCACGAAGGTCGCCCAGTACTACGCGGGCAAGATCTACGCCTGGGACGTGGTCAACGAAGCGTTCGAGGA
>NZ_JBEZBW010000142.1:0-17311 GCF_040647305.1 Saccharothrix sp. NPDC042600
TTCCTCACAAAAAATTCGGCTGCACCCGGCCAAAAGTGTGGTAGCCCTTCGGGCAGGCCATACGGAGATGACACAAGCAAGAAGCCCGGGTTGGGGTGTGGCCTCACGAGGCCCTGCTCCGCGCTGCGCGCGGTGTGGTCGCGCTCTCATGCGGTGCTGTAGCGGTTGAGTGGTCCAGACCTATTGACAGAGTGGTCCAGACCTATTTACGTTTCGTTCGCTCCACTCTGCGTCGAGGCCGCCGCCTGGTGCAGGAGGTACGGTCAGTGCCCAGAAAGCTGTTGCCGCTGTTGGCATCCCTCGCCACGGCGGCCGGACTCGCCCTTGTCGGGCTGTCCCCCGCGTCCAATGCCGCCACGGGTGAGGAGTGCCGCCCTGACGGCCTCTACCAGACCCCGGGCGTCGCCGTCCCCTACTGCTCGGTCTACGACACCAACGGCCGCGAGTCCCTCGGGTCCGCCCACTCCCGGCGGGTGATCGGGTACTTCACGAGTTGGCGCACCGGCAAGAACGGCGCGCCCGCCTACCTCGCGTCCGACATCCCCTGGACGAAGGTCACGCACCTCAACTACGCCTTCGCCCACATCGACGGGTCCAACAAGGTCTCCGTGGGGCCCGACGGCCCCGACAACGCCTCCACCGGCATGACGTGGCCCGGTGTCGAGCTGGACCCGTCCCTGCCCTACAAGGGGCACTTCAACCTGCTCAACAAGTACAAGAAGCAGTACCCCAACGTGAAGACCATGGTCTCCGTGGGCGGTTGGGCGGAGACCGGCGGCTACTTCGCGGCCGACGGGTCCCGGGTCGCCTCCGGCGGCTTCTACAAGCTCGGCCAGTCGCAGGCCGCCATCGACACGTTCGCGGACAGCGCGGTCGAGTTCATCCGCAAGTACGGCTTCAACGGCGTGGACATCGACTACGAGTACGCCACCTCGAACAACCACGCCGGCAACCCCGACGACTTCTGGATCTCCAACGCCAACCGCGGCACGCTGTGGGCCGGCTACGAGCGGATCATGAAGACGTTGCGCGAGAAGCTCGACCGGGCCTCCGCCGCCGACGGCAAGCACTACCTGCTCACCGCGGCCGTCCCCGCGTCGGGCTGGCTGCTGCGCGGCCAGGAGGCCTACCAGGTCACGCGGTACCTGGACTACGTCAACATCATGTCCTACGACCTGCACGGCTCGTGGAACCACTTCGTCGGCCCCAACGCCTCGCTCTACGACGACGGCAAGGACGGCGAACTCGCGGCCGGCGGCGTCTACACCGCCCCGCAGTACGAGGGCATGGGCTACCTGAACACCGACTGGGCCTACCACTACTTCCGCGGCGCGATGCAGGCCGGCCGGATCAACATCGGCGTCCCCTTCTACACGCGCGGCTGGCAGGGCGTCACCGGCGGCACCAACGGCCTGTGGGGCAAGGCGGCGCTGCCCGACCAGACCAAGTGCCCGCCCGGCACCGGGTCCAGCGTCGGCTCGACCACCCCGTGCGGCAACGGCGCGTTGGGCATCGACAACCTGTGGCACGACCTGTCGACGTCCGGCGCGGAGGTCCCGGCGGGTGCGAACCCGATGTGGCACGCCAAGAACCTGGAGAACGAGATCACGCCGGACTACCTGGCCTCCTACGGCCTGGACCCGGTCAACGACCCGACCGACCGCGTCTCCGGCAACTACGTCCGCCACTACGACAACACCCTCACCGCGCCCTGGCTGTGGAACGCCGACAAGAAGGTGTTCCTGTCCACCGAGGACGAGCAGTCCCTCGCCGCCAAGGCGAAGTACGTGGCGGACAAGGGCATCGGCGGCATCATGATCTGGGAGCTGGCCGGCGACTACCGGTTCGACTCCGCCAAGGGCCAGTACACCATCGGCGACACCCTGCTCACCACGATCAACAACGGCCTGCGCGGCGCGGCCCCGTACGGCGCGCAGAAGGCCGCGGGCACCCCGCCCACCGAGGTGCTCAACGTGTCGGCCACCGTCTCCGGGTTCGCGCTCGGCGACAACAACTACCCGATCACGCCCAAGCTGAAGATCACCAACAACTCGACCACCACCCTCCCGGGCGGCACGAAGATCGAGTTCGACTACGGCACCAGCGCGCCGGGCAGCATGTCCGACCAGTCCGGGTTCGGCCTGCGGGTCACCGCCAAGGGCCACACCGGCGGCAACGTCGGCGGCATCAAGGGCGACTTCCAGCACGTCGAGCTGGCCCTGCCGGGCTGGCAGTCGCTGGCTCCGGGCGCGAGCGTGGAGGTGGCGCTGAGCTACCAGCTGCCGATCGCCTCGCCGTCGAACTTCAAGCTGACCTTCGGCGGCAAGTCCTACGCGATCGCCTCCGACCACCCGCGCGGCGGCACCACCACCCCGCCGACCTCGACCACCACCACGACCACCCCGCAGGACCCGGTGTGCACCGCGCCGGCCTGGGAGCGGACGAAGGTCTACACCGGCGGCAACGAGGTCTCCCACCGCGGGAAGCGCTGGCAGGCGAAGTGGTGGACCCAGGGCGACGAGCCCGGGACCACCGGCGAGTGGGGCGTCTGGAAGGACCTCGGGGCCTGCTGAGGGCCGCCTGAGGCCCGCTGAGGGCATCCCTTACCCGCCGTCTGACCCCCCTTACGGCGGCGGGTAAGGGCACCAACGTCGGAACCCACGTGAACACCCGATGCCGGGGGCGCCACCTCAGGACGAATCTTCGAGTCACACCGGAACGGAACAAGCCGGACCGGGAGACGAGGAGAACGTCATCATGGAATGGACCCCCGAGGCCATCAAGGCGGAGATCGACTACCGGCAGGCGGCGCTGCGCGCCGACGCGGCACACGCCCGTCTCGCCCGGTCGAACTCCGGCCCGAAGCGCTCGTGGTGGCGCAGGTTGGCCCACCGGCCCCGGCCGGAGATCCCCGTACAGCGAAATGGCCGGCTCGACGCTGCCTGAGGTGTGCGAACATGCACCCCGTGGCACGCCTCGGTTCCGGAATCCCCTTGGTGGCGCGTAGCCGGGAGATGACCAGGCTGCGCGCCGCCCTCGACGAAGCCGCCGCCGGCCAGGCCGGCGCGGTCCTGCTGGCCGGCGACGCGGGCGTCGGCAAGACGCGGCTGGTGGACGAACTGGCCGCGTCCGCCGGTGACGTGCTCGTGCTCACCGGCCGCTGCCTGGACGTCGGCGAGACCGGCCTCCCGTACCTGCCCTTCACCGAAGCGCTGGGGCAGGTGCGGGAGGCCGGTCTGCTCGACGTCTCCGCACGTCCCGCGCTGGGCCGCCTGCTGCCCGAGCTGGCCCTGCCGGTGTCCGCGCCCGGCGAGAACGGCCTGTCCGGGCTGCCCTCCCACCTGGCCGGCCGCCGCCCCGAGCAGGACGTCGGCCAGCTCCAGCTGTTCGACGCGGTCCACGGCCTGCTCGGCGAGCTGTCCGACGACCGGCCCGTGCTGCTGATCCTCGAAGACCTGCACTGGGCCGACGCCTCGACCCGGTACCTGCTGTCCTTCCTGCTCTCGCGGCTGCGGTCGCAGCGGCTGCTGGTCGTGGGCACCTACCGCTCCGACGACCTGCACCGCAGCCACCCGCTGCGCCCCCTGCTCAACGAACTGGTCCGGCTGCCCGCCGTGCAGCGCCTCGACCTCACCCCGCTCAGCGCGATCGACGCGCGGTCGTTCGTCGCCGCCCTGGCCGACGACCTGCCCGACGACGTGGTGCTGGAGGTCGCGGAGCGCTCCGACGGCAACCCGTTCTTCGCCGAGGAGCTGATCGCGGTCGCCGCGTGCGGCGCCGGCAGCATCCCCTGGACGCTGGCCGAGGTGCTGCTCGCCCGCATCGAGCGCCTCGCCCCCGACACCCAGCACGTCGTCCGCGTCGCGTCGGTCGGCGGCCGGTCCGTGCGGCACGACGCGCTGCGCGAGGTCGCCGGCATCGACGACCGCGCCCTGGACGAGGCGCTGCGCGAGGCCGTCCAGCACCACGTGCTGATCGTGAACCGCGACGAGGTCTACACCTTCCGGCACGCGCTGCTGCGCGAGGCCGTGTACGGCGACCTGCTGCCCGGCGAACGGGTGCGCCTGCACTCCGCGTACGCCGCGCGGTTCGCCGCGTCGTCGGACCGGGGCGCCGCCGCCGCGCTGGCCCACCACGCCCTGGAGAGCCACGACCTGCCCCGCGCGCTGCGCGCCTCGGTGGAGGCGGCGCGGGAGGCCAAGCGCGCCGGTGCGCCCGCGGAGGCGTTGCGGCACCTGGAGCAGGCGTTGAAGCTGTGGCAGGCGGTGCCCGCCGAGCAGCGGCCCGAGGGCGTGACGGAGGTCGGTCTGCTGCGCCGCGCGTCCTGGGTGGCCGGGACCGCCGGGCAGCCCGAGCGGGCCATCGCGTTCGCGCGCAGCGGCACCAAGCTGGTCGACGCCGCGGACCCGGAGGAGGCCGCCGAGATGTGGCGGCGCCTCGCCCAGGCGCTCCAGGTGCTCGACGGCACCGAGGACGAGAAGTTCGCCGCGGTCGAACAGGCGTGGGAACTGGTCCGCGACCGGCCCGCCAGCACCTCCCGCGCGTGGGTGCTCGCGGTGCTGGCGGCGTGCTGGCGGCACGAGCGCAAGTACGCGGAGGCGCGCGAGTTCGCCGAGCAGGCCGTGCGCGACGGGCGCGCGTCGGGCACCGAGTCCGCCGTGGCCGACGCCCTGGCCACGCTGGGCCTGCTGGACGAGGTGACCGACACCGAGTCGGCCCGCCGGCACCTGGAAGAGGCCGTGGCGTGCGCGATGGAGGTGGACGCCTACAGCACCGAGCTGCGCGCCCGCTACTTCCTGGGCCTGCACTACTACGACCGGGGCGCGCTGGTCGAGGCCGCGCGGGCGTTCGACGAGGGCATGGAACGCGCCAAGGCCACCGGCCTGACGTGGAGCGCGTACGGCCTGGAGCTGCGCATCCTCCAGGTCCTGACCCGCTACCACGTGGGCCGCTGGGACGACGCGGCGGTCGCCGCCGAACCGCCGGGCCTGCGCGTGTCCAGCACGGTCTCGGCGCGGCTCGCGGCGGCCGGCACCCACGTCGCGGTCAGCCGGGGCGAGTTCGACCAGGCCGAGCGGCTGATCGGCGAGCTGCGCGCGGACTGGCACCGCGACCTCCAGATCGCCCTGATCACCGGCGGCACCGGCGCGGAGCTGGCGCTGTGGCGCGGCCAGCCGGAGCTGGCCGTCGAACGGGCGCGCGACGCGATCGAGTGGACCCGGCGGGAGGGCGGCGAGTGGATCCTGGCCGGCATCCGGCTGGCCGCCCACGGCGTCGCCGGGTACGCCGAACTGGCCCAACGCGCCCGGCGGCGGCGCGACGCGGCGGGTGAGGAGGCGGCGGTCAAGGCCGGCGTCGAACTGGCCGAGTACGCCCGCACCACCGCCGAGATGGGCCTGCCGCGGACCGGGACGCTGGGGCCCGAGGGCGTGGCGTGGCTGGCGCGGGTCGTGGCGGAGGAGAGCCGGTTGACCGGTGTCGGCGACTGCACGCTGTGGCGGCGGGCGGTGGACGCGTTCGGCTACGGGTCGGTGTTCGAGCAGGCGGTGTGCCGGTGGCGGCTGGCGGAGGCGTTGCTGGCGTCCGACCAGCGCGACCTGGCCGTGGCGGAGCTGCGGGCGGCCGACGAGGTGGCGACCGCGCTGGGGGCCGTGCCGCTGCGCGACGCGGTCGGCCTGGTCGCGCGCCGGGCGCGGGTGGCGCTGCACGCCGAGGCGGCGCGGTCGCGGGTGGACCCGTTCACGCCGCGCGAGCGGTCGGTCCTGGGGCTGGTGGCGCTGGGGCGGACCAACCGGGAGGTCGGCGAGGAGCTGTTCATCTCGGAGAAGACGGTCAGCGTGCACCTGACCCGGATCATGGCGAAGCTGGGCGCGAGCCGGCGTGCGGAGGCGGTGGCCATCGCCTTCGACCGCGGCCTGCTCGACCAACCGGGCTGACCGCACTTCTGCGTAGGCCTGGCCGGGACGGGTCGGTGAGAATCCGCGCATCGAACCCGACAGGACGCGCAACACGGTCAGCGGCCCCAGCCTTGCTCCCGTGCAAGCCGGTCATGTCCGCGACGTCCACGTCGGCGACCACCACGAGCGGCGCGGCATCGCGGCCCTGACGGTGGTCGCCGTGGCGCTGGTGGTGGCGGTCGTGGTGGTGGTCGTGGTCGCGCTGGTCCGGTCGCCGGCGACGACCAGCGGCAGCGCGGCGCCCGAGACCCGGCGTGCGGCGACCCCGGGCTCGACCCCCGCCGACGTGCCGCCGCCGTCCGCCGACGAACCGTCGCGCGAGGTCGAACTGGTGCCGGGTACCGGGATCGACCTCGACTCCGACGGCACGGAGGTGCGCCGGAGCGCCGGCCCGACCGGCGGGCTGGACCTCCACATGGACTCCCTGGGGCTGCTGAGCCCCGGCAAGGGCGTGTTCCACGAGGACCCCGGGCCCGCCGCCTCGCGCGAGCGGTGCGCGGACAGCGTCGCGAACGCGCCGGGAGAGGGACGGTTGATCCCGGTCGTGGCCGACCTGCGGTACTGCTTCCGCACGACCGATGGGCGGATCGCGTGGCTGCGGACGACGTCGACCATCCTCGACCCGGGTGAGCCCCGGGTGGTGCTGGACGTCGTCGTCTGGTGATGCCGTGGGAGGAGCCGGGTCATCCTCTGGGTGGACCGGCGGTTCCGCCGGCGAGGTGACGACCGGGTACGGCGTGCGCCCCTAGCTTTTCCCTCGTCCGGGAGTCCTAGGGAATGAGGGAGCATGTCCGCACTGGTGTCCGACGTCGGGACCCGTACCGCTGTAGCCGCCGCGAACCTGGTGAAGGTCTACGGCAAGGGCGACACCGCTGTCCGGGCGCTGGACGGCGTGAGCGTCGCGTTCCAGGCCGGGAAGTTCACCGCCATCATGGGCCCGTCCGGGTCCGGCAAGTCGACGCTCATGCACTGCCTGGCCGGGCTGGACAACGTGGACGGCGGCGCGGTGCACATCGGCGGCACCGAGATCACGTCCTTGGGCGACAAGGACCTCACCAAGCTGCGCCGCGACCGCATCGGGTTCGTCTTCCAGGCGTTCAACCTGCTGCCCACGCTGACCGCCGAGGCGAACATCCTGCTCGGCCTGGAACTGGCCGGCCGCAAGCCCGACCGCCAGTGGTTCGACCGGATCGTCGACGTGCTCGGCCTGCGCGACCGCCTGAAGCACAAGCCGACCGAGCTGTCCGGCGGCCAGCAGCAGCGCGTCGCCTGCGCGCGGGCGCTGGTGGCCAAGCCGGACGTCGTGTTCGCCGACGAGCCGACCGGCAACCTCGACTCCCGCTCCGGCGCGGAGGTGCTGGACTTCCTGCGGATGTCGGTGCGCCAGCTCGGCCAGACCGTGATCATGGTGACGCACGACCCGGTGGCCGCGTCCTACGCCGACCGCGTGGTGCTGCTCGCCGACGGCCGGCTCGCCGGCGAGATCGACAACCCGACCGCCGACTCCGTGCTGGCCGCGCTGAAGCACCTGGGGGCGTGACCTGATGCTGCGCACGATCATCGCGGGCCTCAAGGCCCGCACCGCGCGGCTCGTGCTGTCCTCGGTCGCCATCGCGCTCGGGGTCGCCTTCGTGACCGGCACGCTCGTCCTCGGCGACGCCATGAACGCGAGCATGCGGGACGAGTTCGCCAAGAGCGCCCGGGGCGTGGACGTCTCGGTGACGTTGAACGGTTCCACCGACAGCAAGGGCATCACGCCGGAGACCCTGGCGAAGATCCGCCAGACCCCGGGCGTCGCCGGCGCCGACCCGCGCGGGTTCGCCTCCGTGCCGCTGCTGACCGGCTCGGGCAAGGCCCGGCCGGCCATCGCGACCCCGTTGGCGGGCAACGACAAGCTGCGCGAGTTCGACCTGGCGAACGGGCGCTACCCGGACAAGGCGAACGAGGTCGCGGTGGACGTCCGCACCGCCGACACCGCCAAGCTGTCGATCGGGCAGCCGGTGAAGCTGCTCGGCGAGGACGACCAGACCCGCGAGTACACGCTGGTCGGCACCTACAAGCAGGGCGTCGGCGAGATGTCGATGGCCGGCGGCGACCACCTCGTGCTGACGCCGGACGCGTTCCAGGCGCTGGACCCCGAACGCCTGCCGTACCAGGTGGTCGCGGTCGCCGCGAACGGGTTCACCCAGCAACAGGTCGCCGACAACATCAAGAAGTCGTTGGGGGAGAACGGCTTCGAGATCCAGACCGGTGAGCAGCTCACCGAGCGGACGCTGAAGCAGATCAGCTCGCAGGCCGCGGAGTTCACCGCGTTCCTGCTGGCGTTCGCGGTGATCGCGCTCGTCGTCGCGGCGATGGTCATCTACAACACGTTCACCATCCTCGTGGCGCAGCGCACGCGTGAGCTGGCGTTGATGCGGTGCGTCGGCGCGAGCCGCAAGCAGGTCTTCCGCGGCGTGCTGGCGGAGGCCGTGGTGATGGGCTTCGCCGCGTCCGTGCTGGGCCTGCTGGGCGGGCTCGGGGTGTCCGCGGCGCTCCAGATGGTGATCGGGTCGTTCGACGACCGGGGCGCGGACGTCGTGGTGCGCCTGCCGATCACCGTGACGACCGTGCTCGCCGCGTTCGGCGTGGGTGTCGTGGTGACCGTGCTGTCCGCGGTGCTGCCGGCGCGCAAGGCGACGCGGGTGCCGCCGGTCGCGGCGCTGCGCAGCCAGCCCGACAGCGGCGAGGAGGTGTCGCGCACCGGCAAGCTGCGCGTCCTGTCCGCCGGCCTGCTGGCCGTGCTCGGCGCGGTGGCGGTCGTGCTGGGCATGAAGCAGGAGAAGGAAGAGCCGGCCATGTTCATCAGCGGCGCGGGCACGATGGTGCTGCTCGCGGCCGTGCTGGTGCTCGGGCCGCTGCTGGTCGGGCCGGTGAACCGGGTGCTGGGCGCGGTGCCGAGGGCGATCTTCGGCGTGCCCGCCAAGCTGGCGTCGGCCAACGCCGGCCGCAACCCGAAGCGCACCGCCGCCACCACCGCCGCGCTGATGATCGGCGTGACCATCGTGGCGATGGTGACGGTGGTCGCCAACAGCGCGAAGCAGACCGCGAGCGAGCAGGTCGACCAGCGGCTCCCGGCGGACTACACGGTGACGTCGTCGGTCTACGACCGGCCGTTGCCGCCGGAGCTGGCCACCCGGCTGGCCGCCGTGCCGGAGGTCGCCAAGGTCGCGCCGACCAACCGCGTGAGCACGGGTGACGCGTACTTCACCGGTGTTTCGACCGACGCGCTGGGCGACTTGTTCCGCCCGAAGGTGGAAAGCGGCTCGCTGAGCGACCTGAAGGACGGCACGGTCGCCCTCCGGGCGGACTACGCGAAGGAACAGGGCCTTTCGGTCGGTTCGACGACGACGCTGAAGACCGAGGACGCCTCGGAGACCGTCAGGGTCGTGGCGATCGTCTCCGGACAGCGGTTGGCCGACGGTGTGCTGACCCTGGGGACCGTGGCGAAGCTGTCGCCGGGCGTGGACGGCTACGACAGCATCATGGTCAAGCTCAAGCCGGGCGTGGCGAACGGCCGCGCGGCGGTGGAGAAGGTGACCGACGCGTCGCCGCTGGCGTTGATCGACTCGGCGGCGGAGACCAAGGCGCAGCTGAACAAGCAGCTCGACCAGGTGCTGGCGTTCGTGTGGGCGTTGATCGGCCTGGCCGTGGTGATCGCGTTGTTCGGCATCGCCAACACGTTGACGTTGTCGGTGCTGGAGCGGACCCGCGAGTCGGCGCTGCTGCGGGCGCTGGGCCTGACCCGGGGGCAACTGCGGCTGATGCTGGTCGTGGAGTCGATCCTGATGGCGCTGATGGGGGCGGCGATCGGGCTGGTGCTCGGCGTCGGCTTCGGGTGGGTCATCACGACGGCGCTGTCGTCGGAGGCGGTGAAGCTGGCCTTCATCATCCCGTTCGGGCAGATCGGGGCGATGCTGGCGGCGGCGGTGGTGGCCGCGGTGGTGGCCGCCGCGATGCCCGCCCGCCGGGCGGCCCGGACCTCGGTGGTCGCGGGGATGGCCGAGGCGTGAGACGGCTCGGGCGCGCGTCGGGGTGCGCCTGAGCGAGCCCGGGGCGCGCATCGGGGTGCGCCCGGGGCCGGGGGTGGGAAGGCCCGTTCCGGGAGACCGGGGCGGGCCTTCTTCCGTGCGGCGGCGCGCGGCTTGTGGCGGGGGTCACAAGATTTTCGGCGATGGCGCGTCACTTCTCGTGCCCGGTCCCCTCTAACCAGGTGCGGGGTGGCCCGGGCGAGGGCCGGGCCACCCCCGCCCTTCACCGCTTGTGGCACCGAGGTGACTTCCGGTGCACGAGAGCGCTTCAGAAAGTCACGGAACGGTGTCGACCGAATGTCCGCGGGTTGACACCGACCGTGCTCGCCGCGACCGTGAGAGCGCTCTCACAACGGCCCGCGCGGTGGGTCGAAGCGTCGAGGAGGACGGATGAGCAGGAGTCTGGGCGGCCGGGTGTCGGCGGCCATCGCGATCGTCGTGGCTGCCACCATGACGGCCGCGTGCGGCGGCGGCGGCGACGCCGGGGACGGCAAGGTCAAGCTGTCGATCGGGATCTTCTCCGACTTCGGGTACGACAACCTGATCAAGGAGTACCAGGCGGCGCACCCGAACGTCGAGATCGAGCAGCGCAAGGTCAAGATGGAGCAGCACCACACGCAGCTGGCCACCCAGCTCGCGGGTGGGCGCGGCGCGGCCGACATCGTGGCCATCGAGGAGGGCAACGTCGCCCTGTTCCGCCAGTCCAAGGACAAGTTCGTCAACCTCGCCGACTACGGCGCCAAGGACCTGAAGTCCCAGTGGGCGGCCTGGAAGTGGAACCAGGGCACGACCGACGACGGCGACTTCGTCCTGGGCCTGGGCACCGACATGGGCAGCCTCGCCCTCTGCTACCGCCGCGACCTGTTCCAGGCCGCCGGCCTGCCCACCGACCGCGAGGCCGTGGGCAAGCTCTGGCCCACCTGGACCGACTTCCTCGCCACCGCCGACAGGTTCACCGCCGCCACCCCGAACGTGAAGTTCGTGGACACCGCGCAGAACGTCTACAAGGCGATCCTCGACCAGACCGAGGAGGGCTACTTCGCCAAGGCCGACGACTCCTTCATCGCCGACACCAACCCGAAGGTCGCCGAGGCGTTCAAGCTCGCCGCGGGCCTGGGCGAGAAGAAGCAGACCGGCGCGCTGTCGCCGTTCAGCCAGGACTGGAACGTCGCGCTCAAGCAGGCCTCCTTCGCCACCACCACCTGCCCGGCGTGGGCGCTCGCGCTGATCAAGGCCGGCGCGGGTGACGAGGCCGCGGGCAAGTGGGACGTGGCCGCCGCGCCCGGCGGCGGCGGCAACTGGGGCGGCTCGTTCCTGGCCGTGCCCAAGCAGGGCAAGCACCCCAAGGAGGCCTACGAGCTGGCCAAGTGGCTGACCGCGCCCGAGCAGCAGAAGCGGATCTTCAAGGAGACCGGCAACCTGCCCAGCGAGCCGGTCGCCTACAAGGACCCCGAGGTCACCTCGACGGTCAACGCGTACTTCAACTCCGCGCCGGTGGGCCAGATCTTCGGCAACTCCGCCGAGAGCCTCAAGCCGACCTACCGCGGCACCAAGGACGCCAAGGTCACCCCGGTGTTCAACAACGCCCTCACCCGCGTGGAGACGGGCAAGCAGTCCACCGCGGAGGCGTTCGACCAGGCCGTGCGGGAAGCGCGGGACGCCGCCAAGTGACGGTCGCTCCGGCGCGACGCGGGACGGGGTCCGGGCGCTCCGTCCCGCCGCCGCGCACCGATCCGCCGTCGTGGCGGCACCGCCTGGGGCGCTGGGACACCCGGTACACGCCGTACCTGGCGATCGCGCCGTTCTTCGTCGTCTTCGGGATCTTCGGCCTCTACCCGCTGCTCTACACGGCGTGGGTGTCGCTGCACGACTGGCAGCTCGTCGACGGCGCGCAGGGGTTCGTGGGCCTGGAGAACTTCCGCGAGCTGTTCGGCGACCCGCACTTCTGGAACGCCCTGGGCAACACGGTCAGCCTCTTCGTGCTGTCCACCGTCCCGCAGTTGCTGGCGGCCCTGGGGTTGGCGGCGTTGTTGGACCGCGGCCTGCGCGGGCGGGCGTTCTGGCGGGCGGGGGTGCTGTTGCCCAACGTCATCTCGGTCGCCGCGGTGGCGCTGGTGTTCGCCCAGCTCTTCGGCCGCGACTTCGGCATCGTGAACGGTCTGCTCGGGTTCGTCGGGATCGACCCGGTCGACTGGCGCGCCGAGACGTGGGCGTCGCACCTGGCCATCAGCTCGATGGTGATGTGGCGCTGGACCGGCTACAACGCGCTGATCTACCTGGCGGCCATGCAGTCCGTGCCCAAGGACATGTACGAGTCGGCGATG
Source organism: Saccharothrix sp. NPDC042600 (assembly GCF_040647305.1). NCBI lineage: Bacteria > Bacillati > Actinomycetota > Actinomycetes > Pseudonocardiales > Pseudonocardiaceae > Saccharothrix > Saccharothrix sp. NPDC042600. The sequence goes on from NZ_JBEZBW010000142.1 coordinate 12,352, forward strand.
CTGGACGGCGCGTCCCGGTGGCGCGTGTTCTGGTCGATCACCGTGCCGAGCATCCGGCCGACGATCCTGTTCACCGTCATCGTGTCCACCATCGGCGGCATGCAGCTGTTCGTCGAGCCGCAGCTGTTCGACCCGGGCGGCACGGCCACCGGCACCGGCGGCGCGGACCGGCAGTTCCAGACGCTGGTGATGTACCTGTACGAGAAGGGGTTCCGGCTGTTCGACGCCGGTTACTCGTCGGCGATCGCCTGGGTGCTGTTCATGCTGATCCTGCTCGTGGCCCTGCTGAACTTCACGTTGACGCGGCGCATCGCGTCCAAGGGGTGAGCGCCGTGGCTTCCCGTGTGGGCCGGGCGGGGCCGGTGGCGTACGCGGTGCTGGTCGTCGTGCTGGTCGCCTCGATCTTCCCGCTGTACTACTCGTTCCTGATCGCCGGCAAGGACAACTCCGCTCTGGGTGACGCCGTGCCGTCGTTGATCCCGGGCGGGAACCTGTTCGAGAACCTGGGTCGGGTGTTCGACACCGTCGACTTCTGGCTGGCCATGCAGAACTCGCTGATCGTGGCCGGCACGGTGGCGATCAGCAACGTCGTCCTCGGCACGCTGGCCGGGTTCGCGTTCGCGCGCCTGCGCTTCCCGGGCAGCAATTCGCTGTTCCTGGTGGTCGTGGGCACGTCCATGGTGCCGACCCAGCTCGGCGTCATCCCGCTCTACATGCTGATGTCCGACCTCGACTGGTACGGCACGCTGCAAGCCGTCGTCGTGCCCGCGCTGATCGGGGCGTTCTCGGTGTTCTGGATGCGCCAGGCGTGCGAGGAGTCCGTGCCGTTCGAGCTGGTCGAGGCGGCGCGGGTGGACGGGTGCTCGGTGTTGCGCACCTTCTGGCACGTGGCGTTCCCCGCGGTCCGACCACAGGCGGCCGTGATGGGGATGTTCACGTTCATGACGGCGTGGAACGACTTCTTCTGGCCGCTGATCGTGCTGGACCCCAACGACAGCCCCACCGTGCAGGTCGCACTGTCCACCTTGGCCAGCGGCTACTACACGGACTACTCGCTCATGCTCTCCGGCGCGTCGCTCGCGGTGCTGCCGGTCGTCGGGATCTTCCTCCTGCTGGCCCGCCAGATCGTCGGCGGGATCATGCAGGGCGCCGTTAAGGGGTGAACACATGACCGCAACCGACCCGGACACCCAGGTCGGGCAGGAGCTGCTGCGCTTCCCACCGGACTTCCTGTGGGGAGCGGCGACGGCCTCCTTCCAGATCGAGGGATCGACCACCGCGGACGGTCGGGGCCCGTCGATCTGGGACACCTTCGCCGCGACGCCCGGCAAGGTCGAGGGTGGCGACACCGGCGATCCCGCGTGCGACCACTACCGGCGCTACGCCTCCGACGTCGGCCTGATGGCCGACCTGGGGCTGGGCGCCTACCGGTTCTCCGTGGCGTGGCCGCGCGTGCAGCCCACCGGCGCGGGCGCGGTCGAGGAGAGGGGGTTGGCGTTCTACGACCGGCTGGTGGATTCGCTGCTGGCGCACGACATCCAGCCCGTGGCGACCCTGTACCACTGGGACCTGCCGCAGGCGCTGGAGGACCACGGCGGTTGGCGCAACCGTGACACCGCCTACCGGTTCGCCGAGTACGCGGCCCTGGTGCACGCCCGGCTCGCCGACCGGGTGTCGGTGTGGACGACGTTGAACGAGCCGTGGTGCTCGGCGTTCCTGGGCTACGGCAACGGCATCCACGCGCCGGGTGTGGTGGACCCCAAGGCCGCGCTGGAGGCCGGGCACCACCTGCTGTTGGCGCACGGCCTGGCGGTGGAGGCGTTGCGGGCGCAGGCCCCGGCGGACCACCGGCTGTCGATCGTGCTCAACTTCTCCTCGGTGTACGCCGACGACCCGGCGCACGGCGAGGCGGTGCGCAAGGTGGACGGCCTGCAGAACCGGTTCTTCCTGGACCCGTTGAACGGCAGGGGCTACCCGGCGGACGTCGTCGCCGACACCGCGTGGCTGGGCGACTGGCGGCACGTCGTGCGGGACGGGGACCTGGACGTCATCGCCACGCCGATCGACTGGCTGGGCGTGAACTACTACAGCCCCACCCGGGTCGCGCTGTCCGCCGACCCGTCGCGGGTGACCCCGGGCCCGTTCCCCGGCCTGCGGGGCGTGGACCTGGTGCCGCCGCGCGGGCAGTTGACCGGGTTCGGCTGGGAGGTCGACGCGGACGCGTTCACCGACCTGCTGCAACGCCTGGACCGGGACGTGTCGGTGCCGCTGGTGGTCACCGAGAACGGCTCGGCGTTCCCGGACGTGGTGACCGGCGGCCGGGTCGCGGACGTCGAGCGCACCCGGTACCTGGTGGACCACCTGCGTTCCGTGCACACCGCGATCGCGCGGGGCGTGGACGTGCGCGGGTACTTCGCGTGGTCGTTGCTGGACAACTTCGAGTGGGCGGCGGGGTACAGCCAGCGGTTCGGCATCGTGCACGTCGACTACACCACCCAGCGGCGCACCGTGAAGGACAGCGGGCACACCTTCGCGCGAGTCGTGCGGAACAACGCGGTCCCGGCCCACGGCCACCGCTTCTGACGGGCCGGCGGGGTTGTCCCGGTTCGCGCCGGGGCGGCCCCGCCCCCGGGGGCTAGGCCGACTCGCGGCGGACCAGCACCGTCGGCAGGACTTCGCGCTTGGCCTTGATGGGCTCCTCGCGCAGCAGGCGCAGCAGGTGGGTGACCATGTGGCGCACCTGGTTGGTGGTGTCCTGTTGCACGCTGGTCAGCGGCGGGACGGTGTGCGGCGCGATCATCGGGTGGTCGTCGAAGCCGACCACGGCCACGTCCTCCGGCACCCGCTTGCCCGCCTCGCGCAGCGCGTCCAGCGCGCCGGCGGCCATCAGGTCGCTGGCCACGAACACCGCGTCCAGGTCGGGGACCCGCCGGAGGAGGGCGGCCATCGCGTTCTTGCCGCCCTCGCGGGAGAAGCCACCGTCCTCGGTGAGCAGGTCCACGTCCGCGTCCGACGCGCCGGTGGCCGACCGCCAGCCCGCCAGGCGGTCCATCGCCGAGTGCTCGTCCAACGGCCCGGTGACGTGCGCGATCCGCTTCCGCCCCAGGGAGATCAGGTGCTCGGTGGCGAGCACGCCGCCGCCCTCGTTGTCGTGGTCGACCATGTGCATGCCGCGCAGCGGACCCCACGGCCGACCCGCGTACACCACCGGCAGCGGCAGCTTGCGGGCCAACGCGGGCAGTTGGTCGCCCTTGTGCGGCGCGAACATCAGCGCGCCGTCGACGTGCCCGCCGGCCAGGAACCGCTCGGCGCGCGCCATGTCCTCGGGCGAGTGCACGAGCAGCAGCACCATCTGCACGTCGGCGTCGGCCAGCGACCGCGCGGCCGACCGGATCAGCCACGCGAAGTGCGGGTCGTCGAAGATCTTCGGCTCGGGCTCGGAGAACACCACCGCGACCGCGCCGGTCCGCCGCGTCACCAGCGCCCGCGCGGCCTGGTTGGGCTGGTACCCCAGCGCGATCACCGCCGCCGTCACGGCCTCGTGCGCCTCCGGGCTGACCCGCGGCGAGGCGTTGAGCACGCGGGACGCCGTCGCCCGCGACACACCCGCCCGCGCCGCCACGTCCTCCAGCGTGGGTCTGGGGCCGGAGTGCGACTGGACGGACACGGGCACCAACTCCTCGAACGGCTAGCCGACCGTGCCAGCTTAGCCCGAGGTCACCGGCTGGGAAGCGCTCTCCACGCGAGACGAGCCGACCGAAACCCGCAGCAGGCCGTCCTCCCGCCGCGACGACGTGGGCAGCCCCGCCCGCGCCGCCGTGCGCAGCAGCCCGGTCTCGGCGGTCAGGCACCACCCGACCAGCTCCCGGTACCCGGCCGCCCGCGCGGTGCGGGCCAGCGCGAGCAGCAGCCCGGTCCCCACGCCCCGGCCCTGCCAGGCGTCCTCGACCAGCAACGACACCTCGGCGCTGTCCGGTGTGGACATCGGGATCAGCTGCCCCATGCCGACCACGGCGTCCGCGCACTGGGCGAGCACGGTGGTGCCGCGCGGCGGGGTGAGCAGGCGGTGCAGCCAGCGGCGGGGGAGCGTGCGCACGCCGGAGTGGTAGCGGCTGAACAGGGTGCCCATCGAGCACCGGGTGTGCAGGGCGGCCACGGCGTCGGCGTCGGCGACCAACCCCGGCCGCAGCACCACGGCCATGCCGTCGGTGGTCATCAACGCCGAGGTCGTGGGCGCACGGGTCCCGAGCAACTCCACCAGCGCCTCGGCCCGCGCCACCTCGACGTGCGTGAAGGGGGCCCAACCCCGACGGACCACCAACGTCGCGTCCGGCGTCTCGACCTTGATCCGGTACTCGTTCTCCTCGACGTCCCCGTCCGCGACCACCACGGAATCGGCCCCCAGGACGGTGCGCACGGCATCACCCACGCCCCCGGGCAACCGCATGGCGTGACCGGCCGCCCGCAGCGCCGCCGTGGGCGCGTCCACGAGATCACGCACGTCAGCCGGGGTGATCCCGACACACCGCCCACCCTCGGCCCGAACCGCCGCGACGAGGTCGGCGGGCAACAGCCCGGGGGCGGCGCGGACGACCAGTTCGTCGATCACGCCACCGGGGACGGGGATGACGGACAGGGCGAGCACGTTGCACCCGCGCTCGGCGAGCCGGATCGTCATGCGGGCCAACGCGCCGGGGCTGTCGTCCAGCTCGACGCGCAGACGCCAGGTCTTCGGTGTGGACTCCATGCGACCAGGGTGACGTGACCACGTTGCCGACCGGGGACACCAACGTTACGACCACCCAGCCCCCACTGTGACCTCCACCGCCACACCGCAGCCTCCCGCCGCCGCAGGCGCACGCCTGCAACGGGCTGCCAAGCCACAGGAAGGGCCTCGGTTCGTTCCCCGTACGGCCTGGGCGCAGCCCAACCGCGCTTCGCTCCTTCTCGCAACCAGCTT
>NZ_JBEZBW010000143.1:0-17042 GCF_040647305.1 Saccharothrix sp. NPDC042600
CCGGCAGCGCCGCGGGCCGGCGCCCGGCGGGCCCGCGGGGCAGCCACGTCCCCGCGGCCAGCACCGCGACCCCGACCGGCACGTTGATCAGGAAGATCCAGCGCCACCCCGCCTGGGCCACGGCGAGTCCGCCCAGCAGCGGTCCGACGACCGTGGCGGTGTAGCCGGCCGCGGTGAAGACGCCGACCGCCCCGGGCACCCGGTCCGCGGGGAACGCCCCGCGCACCAGGCCCAACGCGGAAGTCTGCAGCAACGCCCCGAAGACCCCTTGGGCCACCCGGAACGCGACAAGGGCCGCGATGCCGCCGGCGGCGGCCGCCGACAGGGACGCCAGCGCGAACCCCGCCACCCCGACGAGGAAGGCGCGGCGGGGTCCCCAGCGGTCGGCGAGGGCCCCGGCCGGGATCAGCGACACCGTCAGCGCCAGGAGGTAGCCGGTGGTCACCCATTGCAGCCCGGCGAGCCCCGTCCGGAGGTCCGCGCCGATGGCCGGGTTGGCGATGACGACCACGGTGGCGTCGAGGGTCACCATGACGGCCCCGGCCGCCGCGGTGAACAGCACCCGCCACGGCCGCGCTTCGCGGGTGGGTCCGGTGTGCACGGACATGGTGCTCCCTCCCGCTCAGGCCACGCGGCCCGTGGGCCGCTCGTCCAGGTCGAGCCCGGTGGGGACGCCCAGCGCGGTCCGGCCGAGGTACTGGCGCACCGCCGCGGGTGTGGGCGGGTGGAAGCGGATGGCCTGGGCGTCGCGCCACAGCCGCTCCAACGGGGTCGAGCGCGCGTAGGCCGCGCCGCCGCAGGCTTCGACGAGCGCGGCCACGGCGTCGGGCACCACCCGCACCGCGTGCAGCTTCACGCCCAGCACCGCGGGCAGCACGTGGTGCGGCGGGCACCCGTTGTCCACCGCCGCCGCGAGCCCGGCGCACGCCGCCTCCAGCTCCAGCAGTGCCGCGACGTGCCGGCCGACGACCTGCTGGAAGCTCGGCAGCTCGCGGCGCACCGCGTCGAGGTGGGAGATCCGCAGCCGGCCCAGCAGCTCGCGCGCCGTCGCCAGCGCGGCCTGGGCGACGCCCAGGTACACCGAGGTCGTGATGAGGCCGAACCACACCAGCGAGACCGCCAGGCCGGGGTCGGACTCGTCGGTGACCGGCGCGCGGTAGAAGACCCGGTCGTCGGGGATGTGGCAGTCGGCCAGCACGAGCGTGTCGGAGCCCGAGCCGCGCATCCCCAGCGTGTCCCAGGTGTGCTCGACGGTCAGGCCCGGCGTCGTCGTCGGCAGGATCGTGACGACCAGGTCGGTCGAGTCGCCGTCCCCGGGCACTTCCAGCTGCAGGTACGCCAGGTCGGCGTGGGCGGCGAGCGAGCAGGGCGTCTTGCGGCCGGACAGCCGCCACCCGTCGGCGACCCGCGTGGCCCGCAGCGTCGACCTCGCCACCGCCCCGCCCAGCTGCGGTTCGGCCACGGCCGAGGCGACCAGGAGCCCGCGCGCGGCGATCTGCTCCAGCATGGGCGGCAGCAAGGGGTGGCGGCGCCACTCGTGCGCCATGAGGCTGACCGTCAGCAGGTGCATGTTGACCGCGATGGCGAGGCCCGGGTCGGCCGTGGCGAGGGCCCGCTGCGCCGCGCAGGCGCGGGTCAGCCCTTCTCCGGCGCCGCCGAAGCGCCGGGGCACGACCAGCCCCGGCCAACCGTTCGCGCGCAGCAGGTCGAGCCCGGCCGTGGCCAACCGCCCGTCCCGGTCGGCCGCGACGGCGCCCGCGGCGACCTCGCGCAGCGACTCGGGCGACAGGATGTCGTCCACACCCGGCCACAAGCCGGTGAACGGGGCCGCTTCCGCGGTGGGGAGCGTGGTCATCGCGGTTCTCCTGCTTCTGGGATGGGCGACACGGCGCCACGGGACCTCGTATGGACAGTGCGGTCCCGGCGGCGCGGTGATACGCCGTCAGCCCGTCAGCCCGTCAGCCCGTCAGCCCGTCAGCCCGTCGGCCCGTCCGCTCCGCGGGTCGGCGGGTGGGCCGCACCCGTCGCTCCGGGTCGGCGGCGAAGTCGTGCCGCGCTCGGCCGCGGCGCCGCGCCGGCGGGACGGCCTCGGCTCGGCCGACCGCCGGACCGGGTGCGTCCGTCACCGGTCCGGCGGGGCCCGCCTGCGGTTCCCCGGTGGAGCCGGGATGTCGTGCGGTGCCGGCGTGGGGGCGGGCGACGTGGAGGACCCCTGTGCCGCCCTCCCCGCCGGAGAACGCCGGTGCGCTGCGCGCTTCCGCTCGGGGGACCACGCCATCGAACAACCGGTCGGCGGGTGTCCGCGAGCGCCGGCGGCCGGACTTCGTGCAGGGCGACAACCCGGCGGCACCGGGCACAAACGGCGGGGCGGCGCTCAAGAAGCGGCGCGGACCACGCGGGAAGCGTCGGTCACGTGTGGGCGGCGACGGCCTCGGTGGCGCTCGGGTAGGTGGGGAACAGGCTGGTCAGGCCGATCAGGTCCAGGATGCGGGTCAGTTGGGCCGGCACGCACACCAGGGCGATCGACGCGCCCGCCGCGCCCGCGACGTTGCGGGCGGCGATGAGGGCGGAGATGCCGCTGGAGTCGCAGAAGTCCATCCGGGCCAGGTCCACCACCAGCAACTGGCCGCCGGTGATGGTCAAGCCCTTGATCTCCTCCAGGAGCGTGGGCGCGGTGTTCGCGTCCAGGTCGCCGTGCACGGTCAGGACCGCGCCGGTGGGGGTGGTGCTGGTCGCGGCGGAGAAGCTGGTCACGGTTGGGTGCTCCCGGGGGACGGGACGCTGAGCGCCAGCAGGGCGGTGTCGTCCTCGACGCCCTTGCCGAAGCCCGCGAGCAGGCGGGTGGCGGCGGCGATCACGGCCGGCGCGGTGGTCGGCGCCAGGGCGCCCAGGTCGTCGCGCAACTGTTCCTCGCTGTACCGGGCGCCCGCGCGGGCGCGGGCCTCGGTCAGGCCGTCGGTGTAGAGCAACATGGTGTCACCCGGGCCCAGGCGCACGTCCACGGCGGCGAAGTGCGCCTCGGGCAGCGCCCCGACCAGCTGCCCGCCCGGGATCTCCAGCAACGACGACGTGCCGTCGGCGCGGACCAGCAACGCCGGCGGGTGCCCGCCGGTGGCCAACGTGACCGACGCGCCGTCGCCGTCGGGGCGGATGCGGCCGTGCACGACGGTGCAGAACCTCGGGTTGGTCCCGTTGTACTTGTGGGTCAGCACGGTGTTCAGGCTGTCCAGCACGGCGGTCGGGTGCGGGTCGTGGACGGCCGCCGCGCGCAGCGTGTAGCGCACCAGCGAGGTCACCACGGCCGCGTCCGCGCCCTTGCCCGAGACGTCGCCGAGGAAGAACCCCCACGTGCCGGCGCTCAGCGGGAACAGGTCGTAGAAGTCGCCGCCCACCTGGTCGGTCGACGCCGGGTGGTAGTACGCCGCGACCTCCACGCCGGGCACCGCCGGCAGCTCCGGCGGCAACAGGGTGCGCTGGAGGGTCCGGGCCAGTTGCTGCGCCCGGTCCCGCTCGCGTTCGGCCTGCTCCCGGGCCCGCAGCAGCTCCTGCTCGTAGGCGCGCCGGTCGCGGGCGTCGAACACGGTGGTGCGGATCAGCTGCGCCTGCCCGTCACCGCCGGTCTTGACCGTCGAGGTGACCAGCACCGGCAGCCGGGTCCCGTCGGCCGCCTTCAGCTCCAGCGCGACCCCGCCCAGCTCGCCCTGCATGCGCAGCAGCGGCGCGAAGTGGGTCTCGTAGTAGATCCGGCCGCCGACGGTGAGCAGGTCGGGGAAGGTCCGCCGGCCGACCACCTCGGCGCGCTCGTAGCCCAGCCAGCCCAGCAGCGTCGCGTTGACCTTGGCGATGGTGCCGTCCAGCAGCGTGGACAGGTACCCGCACGGGGCGTTGTCGTAGAGGTCCTCGGCGCTGTCCTCCAGCAACGCGGAGAACGCCGACCCGGTCTCGGCGTGGTCGTCGGCCTCGCACATCATCGGGCGCTCAGGAAGGCCAGGATCGCCTCGGCCGTGGCCTGCGGCGCGGACAGCTGCGGGCAGTGCCCGGTGGCGTCGAGCGTCACCAGGGTGCTGCCGGGGATCTGCTCGTGGGTGAACCGGCCCACCTCGGGCGGCGCGATGGCGTCGTGGGCGCACTGGAGGATCAACGTCGGCACGGTGACCCGCGCCAGGTCGGCCCGGTTGTCGGACAGGAACGTGGCGCGCGCGAACACCCGCGCGATGGCGGGGTCGGTGCGGCAGAAGCTGTTCTTCAGCTCCTCGCCCAACTCCGGGCGGTCCGGGTTGCCCATGATCACCGGCGCCATCGTGGCCGACCAGCCCAGGTAGTTCGACTCCAGGGCGGCGAGCAGCTCGTCGATGTCGGCGCGGCTGAACCCGCCCCGGTAGTCGCCGTCGTCGAGGTAGCAGGGCGACGGCGTGACCAGCACGAGCCGCCCGAACCGGTCCGGCTCGCGGGTGGCGGCCAGCACGGCGACCATGGCGCTGACCGAGTGCCCGACCAGCACGACGTCCCGCAGGTCCAGCTCGCGGCACAGCTCCAGGACGTCCTCGGCGTACCCGTCGAGGTGCCGGTAGCGCTCGGCGCTCCAGGCCGACGCGTCCGACCGCCCGCACCCGGTGTGGTCGAACAGCACCACCCGGCACCGCTCGGCCAGCGGGGGGACGACCAGCCGCCACATGTTCTGGTCGCAGCCGAAGCCGTGCGCGAGCACCACGGTCGGCCCGCTGTCCGAGCCGGTGACGACCACGTTGTTCCTGCTGAGCACGTCCACCGGGTCGATCCTGCCACTTCGGGGCGGTTCGGGCCGATCAGCGGTGACGTACACCGACAGCGTCATGCGACGGGCGCGGCGGTGGCGCGGCGCTGCCTAGCGTGGCGGTGTGCCCGCGCCGGAGAGGACGGCGGGGCGGATCTCCAACGCAGACAAGGAAGTGCAGTGCCCGAGACGACTTACACCGCCATCGCCACCTCCACCGCCGAAGGCCGCAACGGCGGACGCGCCACGTCCGACGACGGCGTGCTGGACGTCACCCTGGCCGTGCCGAAGGCCTTCGGCGGCTCCGGTGACGGCACGAACCCGGAGCAGCTGTTCGCGGCCGGCTGGGCGTCGTGCTTCGTGGGCGCGGTCCGGCGGGTGGCGGCCAAGAACCGCGTCGCCGTCCGCGACCTGTCGGTGACGGCGGAGGTGACCCTGCACCACGAGGACGACGAGTTCTTCCTCAGCGCGGTCCTGAACCTGGAGGTCTCGGGCGTCGACCAGGCCACCGCCGACGAACTGGCCCGCGGCGCCCACCGGATCTGCCCCTACTCCAAGTCCACCCGCGACAACATCGACGTCACCCTCTCGGCCTCGGTGGCGAAGTAGTACCGGTACCACCACCCGTACTCGGCGGCCGGCGGGTCGGCGACCAGGTCGGTGAGGTGTCCGCTCACCGACACCAGCGCCCAACACCGCTCCGATCACGCAGGCTCCCGCCGACCAGGCTCCCGCCGACCAGGCTCCCGCCGACCAGGCTCCCGCCGACCAGGCTCCCGCCGACCCGGCTCCCGCCGACCCGGCCGCCCCCGCCACCCGCCCCCGCGCCCGTCACGCGACGCCGTCCCCGTACGTCACCACCCACCCGCTAAACTGGACCGAGAACGACAACCAGGGAGACCCCAGAAGTGGCAGGCGAGCTCGACGTCTCCGGGTGACTACCCGGCCCCGCAGACCACCGCGCGTGCGCAGAGCACGACCGCCGTGGTCCGCGTAGTCGTCCCCTGACCACGTTCACCCGAAGGTCTTCTCACCCATGTCTTCCATCGTGTGCACCGCCCTGTCCTTCGCCTGGCCCGACGACACCCCGGTGTTCGACGACCTGTCCTTCACCGTCCCCGCCGGGCGCACCGGCCTGGTCGCCCCCAACGGCGCGGGCAAGAGCACGCTGCTCCGCCTGATCGCGGGCGACCTGCGCCCCACCTCGGGCACGGTCACCGTCCGCGGCCTGCTCGGCTACCTGCCCCAGCACCTGCCGCTGGCCACCGACCTCACCGTCGCGCAGGTCCTGGGCATCGACCACGTCCTCGCCGCCCTGCACGCCATCGAGTCCGGCGACGCGGCCGAGGAGCACTTCACCGCCATCGGCAACGACTGGGACGTCGAGGAACGCACCCGCGCCCACCTCGACCGCCTGGGCCTCGGCGACGTCGCCCTCACCCGCACCCTCGACACGCTCAGCGGCGGCCAGGTCGTCTCGCTCGGCCTGGCCGCGCAACTGCTCAGGCAGCCCGACGTGCTCCTGCTCGACGAACCCACCAACAACCTCGACCGCGCGGCCCGCACCCGCCTCCACGCTGTCCTCGACGCCTGGAACGGCTGCCTGCTGGTCGTCAGCCACGACCGCGAACTGCTGGACCGGATGGACCGCATCGCCGAACTGGACCGAGGTGAGCTGCGCCTGCACGGCGGTGGCTTCACCGACTACGAGCAAGCCGTCCAGGTGGAACGCGAAGCCGTCGAACGCGCGGTCCGCAATGCCGAGCAGGAGGTCAAACGCGAGAAGGCCCAACAGCAACAGGCCCGGGAACGCGCGGCCCGCCGCGCGAGCAACGCCGCCCGCAACCTCGGCGACGCCGGCCTGCCGAAGATCTTCGCCGGCACGATGAAGCGCAACGCGGAGAAGACAGCCGCCAAGTCGGCCGAGACCCACGCCGACCGCGTGGCCGAGGCGCAGTCCAAATTGGACGAAGCCGCCCGGAACCTCCCGGACGAGCAGGTCATCACCCTGGTCCTCCCGGCGACCACCGTCCCGGCCGGCCGCACGGTCTTCCACGGCGAAGGCCTCGAAGCCCACCACGGCACGCGCACGATCTTCGCGGGCCTGGACCTGACCATCCGGGGCCCGGAACGCATCGCGCTGACCGGTGCGAACGGGGTCGGCAAGTCCACGCTGTTGCGCCTGCTCGACACCGGCGACCGGGTCGCCTACCTGTCCCAACGCCTGGACCTGCTGGACCCGGACCGCAGCGTCCTGGACAACCTCGCGACCTCGGCCCCGGGCCTGTCCGCGGAACGCCGCCTGCACCTGCTCGCCCAGTTCCTGTTCCGGGGCGACCGGGTCCACCTGCCGGTGGGCGCGCTGTCCGGCGGCGAACGCCTGCGGGCGACCCTGGCCTGCGTCCTGTTCGCCGAGCCCGCCCCGCACCTGCTCCTGCTGGACGAGCCGACCAACAACCTGGACCTGGTCAGCGTGGGCCAGTTGGAGGGCGCGCTCAACGCCTACCGGGGCGCGTTCGTCGTGGTCAGCCACGACGAACGCTTCCTGGACAACATCGGCGTCACCCGCCGGCTGCACCTGGCCGACGGCAGGCTGACGCCGGCCTAGCGCAACGCGTCCCCCAGCTCGGTGCGCGAGGTCACGCCGAGCTTGGGGAAGATGCGGTGCAGGTGGGTGCTGACCGTCCGGTGGGACAGGTACAGGCGTTGTCCGATCTCCCGGTTGGTCAGCCCCTCCGCGGCGAGGCGGGCGATGCCCAGTTCGTGCGGGGTCAGCAGGTCGCGGGCGGCGGGGGTGCGGTTGGGGCTGGTCTCGCCCGCCGTGCGCAGCTCTCGGCGGGCCCGGTCGCCGTACAGGGTCGCGCCGAGCGCGTCGAACGCCTCCCGGGCCGCCCGCAGCCGGTCACGGGCCTCGACCACCCGGCGTTGACGGCGCAGCCATTCGCCGTGGGCCAGTTGGGCGCGGGCGCGGTCCAGCGGCCACGTCGTGCCGGCGACCCGGGCGAAGGCTTCGTCGCTCGGGTCCAGCACGGCCCGCGCGTAGTCGCGGCCGAACAGGTGGGCCGGCGACACCGACGGCTCCAGCCCTTCCACCAGGGCGGCCAACTCCTCGACCCGGTCACAGCGCACCGCCGCGTCGGCCATCTCCGGCAACACGTACCGCCGCAGGGCTTCCTGGTGCGCCGGGTCCGCCGGGTCGAACATGCGCTTCAGGTCGGCGAACGCGTCCGCGTGCCGCCCGTCCGCCGACGCCGCCAGGGCTCGCGCCCGGCGCGCGGTGGCCAGGACGGGACGCGCGCCGGCGGCGAGACCGGAGCGTTCGGCGTCGGCGGCCAGGGTCAGCGCCCGCTGGACGTCACCGCGCAGGGCCGCGACCTCCGCCTGCACCGCCAGCGCGAAGCCCACCATGTACGGCTGGTCGGTCTCCACCGCCAACTCGGCGGCCTCCGCGGCGGCGGGCAGCGCCGAGCCCAGGTCGCCCAGCCGCACCCCGCTCCACGCCCGCACGGCCAGCGCCCGGGTCAGCAAGCCCAGCCGGCCCTGCGCCCGCAACCCCGGCACCGCGGCCCCGGAGAACCGGGCGGCCAGGTCGAACGCGCCCACCTGCAACGCCGCGCTGCCCAGGAACCGCGCCCGCTGCGGGTCGGTCTCCCCGCCGAGCGTCGAAAGTCCACTGAGGACGGTCGCGGCCCGCTCGGTCGGGGCCAGGTAGGCGGCGATGGCGACCGCGCGCGGGTCGAGCGGATCGGGCAGCAGGCGGTCCGCCACGGCCAGCAGCGCGGCACGGGCCCGTTCCCCGGGCTCGACCCAGAAGCAGCGCATGCCCGCGCCCCACAGGATCCTGGTCGCCAGGTCGGTGTCCGCCACCTCGGCCACCGACTCGGCCACCGCCGCCAACGCGACCGCGCCCGACCCGTCCGCGATGCCGTCGTCGAAAGCGCTGACCAGCCACGTCGCGATGGCCCGCTGCCGCCGGGTCAGCGGCAACCGCGCCGCCTCGCCCACCAGCCGCTCCACCACGTCGCGTCGGCCCGCGTCCACGGCCAGTTCGGCGGCCCGCAGCAACCGCTGTCCGCGGAGGTCGGTCGCGCCCAAGCGGGCCGACCGCTCCAGCGCGGCGATCGCCGCGTGCACGTCACCGCGCCGCTGCGCACGGTCGGCGGCGTGCGCGAGGTCGGCGGCGACGTCCTCGTCCGGCCCGTCGCACGCCGCCGCGCGGTGCCACACCCGTCGGTCGGGTTGGTCGGACAGCACCTCGGCCAGCGCCCGGTGCGCCGCGCGGGCGTCGGCCGAACCGGCGATCGCCGACCGCATCAACGGGTGCCGGAACCGCACCGCTCCGTGCTCCACCTCGACCAGCCGCGCCTCGACCGCCGGCCCGAACACGCCTGCATCGGTCGGGCCCACCAGGGCCGCGGCGGCGGACCGGGCTTCGTCCACCGAGTCGCCGTCGTTGACCGCCGCGACCAGCAGGCACGTGGCGGTGGCCGGGGGCAGGGTGGCCAGGCGGTCCAGGAAGGCGCGTTCGAGGCGGTGGGGGAGGGCCGCGTCCGGCGGGAGTTCGGTCAACGCCAACGGGTTGCCGGCCGCCGCGCGCAGCACGCGGGCGCGGTCGGTGGCGGTGAGGTCGGTCCGGGTGGCCAGGAGTTCGGCGGCGGCGTCGTCCGGCAGCGGGTCCAGGACCAGCGACGGGAGGCCGTCGAACGGCGAGGGGACGTCGTCGCGCGCGGTCGCCAGGAGCACGACCGGCTCCGCCGCCAGCCGCCGCGCGACGAACGCCAGCGCTTCGGCGCTCGACCGGTCAAGCCAGTGCGCGTCGTCGACCACGACGACCAGGGGCCGTTCCGCCGCCGCGTCGGACAGCAGCGACAGCACCGCCAGGCCGACCAGGAACGGGTTCGGGGCGGGCCCGTCGGCGGTGCCGAGCGCCGTGTCGAGCGCGTCGCGCTGCGGCTGCGGCAGCCCGGCCACGCCGTCCCGGAGCGGGTGCACCACCTGGTGCAGGCCGGCGAACGCGAGCTGCCGCTCGGCCTCGGTCCCGGTCACGCCAAGCACCCGCCACGCCGCCCCGCCGAACCCACCCGCCGCCCGGCCGAAGCCGCTGGACCCGCCCGCCGCCGTCACGTCCGCGACCAGGGCGGACTTCCCGATCCCGGCCTCACCCCGCACGACCAGCGCCCCGCCGCGCTCGCCCACCCCGTCGAGCAGCTCGGCGAGCCGCTTGCGTTCACCCTCCCGACCGACCAGCGCCACCCGTCCATCCTCTCAGGACAGCCGGGCGGCACCGGTGCGGTCTGCCTCACGCCGTGAGGCACGAAGTCGTCGCCTGGGTGCGATCCCGATCTTGGCGACCAACCCGGACCTCCCGTCAGCGCGGCACGCGGGCGGGGGAAAGCGCTTACTCCGTTGGGCCCGATGAACCGGTCCGGCCCTTGACCGCGTCATCCCGCCGGTGCTGTCATGGTCCGCGACCGGGCAAGGGATGTCCCGGCACTAATCTGGGAGCGCTCCCAGAATTCGGACAGCGAAGGAGCAACGGTGCTCTCCACGATCCGAACGCGGGCGATCGCCGCCGCTACGGCGATCAGCGCGGTGACGGGTGGACTGGTGGTCGCGGGGGTGGCTTCGGCCGCGCCGGGCTGCTCGGTCGACTACGTCGTGCAGAACAAGTGGCAGGGCGGGTTCTCCGCCAACGTCACCATCACCAACCTCGGCGACCCGGTCGACGGATGGCGCCTGGCCTGGAGCTTCCCCGGCCCCGAGCGCTTCAGCCAGGGCTGGAACGCGACCTTCACGGCGTCCGGGGCCGACGTCACGGCGTCCAATGTGGACTGGAACCGGACGATCCCCACCGGCGGCACGGCGTCCTTCGGGTTCAACGGGACCACCACCGGCACGGAAGTCGGCACACCGGCGAACTTCGCTCTCAACGGCACCAACTGCGCCGGCGGAACAGGCCCAACCACCACGACGACCACCACGACGGACCCGGGGCCGGCACCGGGCGACCCCACCGGGCGCAAGCAGGTCGAACGACTGGACCGGGGCGTGGTCAGCGTGCGGTCGGGCAGTGGCAACCTGGTCAGCTGGCGGCTGCTCGCGGGCGACCCCCGGAACGTCGCCTTCAACGTCTACCGCGGCGGCACGAAGCTCAACCCGACCCCGATCACCGCCTCCACCAACCACCTCGACGCGGGCGGTCCGACCGGCGCCTCCTACACCGTCCGCGCCGTCGTGAACGGCACCGAGCAACCCGCTTCCCGGCCCTCGCTGTCCTTCGGGTCCGGCTACCTCGACGTGCCGATCCAACCCCCGGCCGCCGCCTACAGCGCCAACGACGCGAGCGTCGGCGACGCGGACGGCGACGGCCAGTACGAGATCTTCCTCAAGTGGTCCCCCGACAACGCCAAGGACAACTCGCAGGCGGGCGTCACCGGCAACACCCACATCGACGCCTACCGCCTCGACGGCACCCGCCTGTGGCGCATCGACCTCGGCCGCAACATCCGGTCCGGCGCGCACTACACCCAGTTCCAGGTTTACGACTACGACGGCGACGGCCGCGCCGAGATCGCCATGAAGACCGCCGACGGCACCCGCGACGGCCGCGGCACGGTCATCGGCAACGCCTCCGCCGACCACCGCAACTCCGACGGCTACGTCCTGTCCGGCCCGGAGTTCCTCACCATGTTCAACGGTCTGACCGGCGCGGCGATGTCCACAGTGGACTACGACCCGCCGCGGGGGAACGTCGCTTCCTGGGGCGACAGCTACGGCAACCGGGTGGACCGATTCCTGGCCGGCACCGCCTACCTCGACGGCGCGCGGCCCAGCCTGGTCATGGCCCGCGGCTACTACACCCGCACGGTCGTCGCGGCCTGGGACTTCCGGGACGGGCGGCTGGTCAAGCGGTGGACGTTCGACTCCAACGCCTCCGGCAACGGCGCGTACGCCGGGCAGGGCAACCACTCGCTGACCATCGGGGACGTGGACGCCGACGGCCGGGACGAGATCGTCTACGGCGCGGCGACCATCGACGACACCGGGCGCGGGCTGTGGAACACCCGCTTCGGCCACGGCGACGCCGCCCACCTGGGCGACCTCGACCCGACGCGCCCCGGCCTGGAGTACTACAAGGTCTCGGAGAACTCCACCCAGCCCGGCTCGTGGTTCGCCGACGCCCGCACCGGCCAGGTCCTGTGGCAGACCCCGCCGGCCGGGGACAACGGCCGCGGCGTGTCGGCCGACGTGTACGCGGGGAGCCCCGGCGCGGAGTCGTGGTCCAGCGCGGACACCCAGTTGCGCAACACCCGCGGCCAGACCGTCGGGCGCAAGCCGTCCTCGGCGAACTTCCTGCTCTGGTGGGACGGCGACCCGACCCGCGAGCTGCTGGACGGGACGCACGTGGACAAGTACGGCGCCGGCGGCGACACCCGGCTGCTCACCGGCTCGGGCGTGCACTCGAACAACGGCACGAAGTCCACCCCGTCGCTGTCCGGTGACATCCTCGGCGACTGGCGCGAGGAGGTGGTCTGGCCCACCACCGACAACCGCGCGCTGCGCATCTACTCCACCCCGAACCCGACCGACCGACGCATCCCGACGCTCGTGCACGACCCGATGTACCGGGTCGCGATCGCCTGGCAGAACACCGCCTACAACCAGCCGCCGCACCCGAGCTTCCACATCGGCGACGGCATGGCGGCCCCGCCCTGGCCGGACGTCCACTACGCAGGGTGACCTCTACCAGGCCGCCGGCACCCGATCGGGTGCCGGCGGTTTCGTTCAGCCGCTCAACGAAATGAGACGGCCCTTTTCCGGCGCGTACTTGACGCGAGAGTAGATAAGCGGTCAGACTCGTCGCGGACCACAGGTCCACTGAGGACTCTCTCCGCCAAGTCCTTTCCGCACAAGGAAAAGAGCCTCTCCATGTCCTGGAAGACCCGGCTGCGCCGCACCCTGACCGCAGGCGTGGCCCTCGCCCTCGTCTCCGCCGCGCCGGTGGCCCGCGCGGCCGAGAACCCCTACGAACGCGGACCGGCCCCGACCACCGCGAGCATCGAGGCCTCCCGCGGGCCGTACGCGACCGCGCAGACCACGGTGTCCAGCGCGAGCGTGCGCGGCTTCGGCGGCGGCACGATCTACTACCCGACCAGCACGGCCGACGGCACGTTCGGCGCGGTGGCGATCGCGCCGGGCTACACCGCGAGCCAGTCGAGCCTGTCGTGGCTGGGGCCGCGCCTGGCCTCGCAAGGCTTCGTGGTGTTCATCATCGACACCCTGTCCCGCTACGACCAGCCCGCCGCGCGCGGCGACCAGCTCCTGGCCGCCCTGGACCACCTGACCACCGCCAGCCCGGTCCGGTCCCGCGTGGACGCCACGCGCCTGGGCGTGATGGGCCACTCGATGGGCGGCGGCGGCTCGCTGGAGGCGGCCAAGGACCGGCCGACGCTGCAGGCGGCCATCCCGCTGACCCCGTGGAACACCACCAAGACGTGGTCCACGGTCCAGGTGCCGACCCTGATCGTCGGCGCGGAGAACGACAGCGTCGCCTCGGTGACGCGGCACGCCGAGCCGTTCTACACCGGACTGCCCGCCACGCTCGACAAGGCGTACCTGGAACTCGCGGGCGCGAGCCACTACGCCCCGAACAGCTCCAACACGACGATCGCGAAGTACTCGATCTCGTGGCTCAAGCGGTTCATCGACGACGACACCCGCTACGAGCAGTTCCTCTGCCCGGCCCCGCGGGCCGCGGCGATCTCGGAGTACCGGGACACCTGCCCGCACTCCTGACCGGTCCCGCCCGTGCCGACCTCACGCGGGAGGTCGGCACGGGTCAGGTCCGCAGGTAGGACGCCCCGTTGAGGTCCAGCACGGTGCCCGACGCCCACTCCGCCCCCGGCGAGGCCAGGTAGACCACGGCGGCGGCGACCTCCTCGGGCCTGGCCACCCGCCCGAACGGGCTCTGCGCGAGGACCGCGTCGTCGACCATGTGCGCCACGCGGTCCGTGCCGACGAAACCGGGGGCCACCGACGTCACCGCGATGCCGTGCGGGGCGAGCGCCACGGCCAGGGACTGGCCCATCGAGTGCAGCGCCGCCTTGCTCGCGCCGTAGGCGGGCATGCCGGGCTCGCCGCGGAACGCGCCCCGCGAGCCGACGTTGACGATGCGGCCCCGGACGCCCTGGTCGATCATGTGCCGGGCGACGCAGTAGGACATGTTGGCCGCGCCGAAGACGTTCACCTCGAACGTGCGCCGCCACAGCGCCTGCCACTCCGGGTAGGACAGGTCGGTCACGGTGCCCAGTTCCACCAGGCCGGCGTTGTTGACCAGGACGTCGATCTTCCCGAGCGTCCCGACGGCCGCCGCCACGGCCCGCTCGACCGACTCGGGGTCGGCGAGGTCCACGTCGGCCGAGGACAGCCCCACCACGTCGTCACCGAGGTCCCGGAACGCCGCCGCGATCGCCGCGCCGATGCCCCGGCTGCCACCGGTGACCAGCACACCCCTGCCCATCCCGAACCCCCCGCGACGTCGTCCGACCACCGCAACCTAGATCGACACCGCCGCGAACTCAAACGCGGGGCTGTGGGTCACCCGCGGTCGAGTTCGTCTCGGCGGTCGTGCGCGGCTTCCGGGAGCGGGGTCGCCCGGCGGTCGCCGCGTGCGACTACGAGGAGTCGCCGCCCTGGAACGGCGGGCTCCGCCACCCGCTCCCGCCGGGCGGGAGTTGATCGACTCGGGGCGGGGTCACCAGTACTGGTGGCGCTGCCCGTCGGTGTCGGCGACGAAGATCACCGCGTCGGTCCCGTCGAGGTCGGCCGGGTCGAGCGGGAGGTGGCCGGGCACGATCGGGTCGCCCTTGCGGGTGGTCGGGGGCAGCGCGTCGAGCAGGGCCCGCGCCGGGAACAGGGTGCGGCGGGTGGTCGCCCCGGCCAGGGCGTGCTGGAGGGTGCCCGGTTCGCTGCACGGGTTGGCGTCGGTGGCCACGACCAGGTAGTCCTCGCCCAGGGCGGGCGCGACCAGCGCGCCGGCGTCGGCCCAGTCCGCGTGGTGCTCGCCGACCTGCATGCGCGACGACGAGCGGATCACGTGCATGTTGTGGGCGAAGAGCAGGCTCGGGCCGCGGTCCCGCTCGCGGGCGACGATCGTGAGCAGGTTGTCGGCCATCATCTCCGCCCGCAGGCTGAGCAGGGTCGAGATCCGGTCGGGCGCCGGACTGGCCATGGCGGCGTGGTAGCGCAGCAGGCCCTGGGCGGTGCGCGCGTGGGCCACGGCGAGGTCGTGGGCTTCGGGGTCGGCGGGGCGCAGGCGGGGTGCGGCGCGGCGCAGCGCGTCGGCCAGGTCGTCGGCGACGATGCGCAGGTCCCGGACGCGGTCCGAGCCGCCGATGGACTTCGCCGGCTCGTACATGGCGGCCGGGTTGGTCCAGTCGGCGTCGTCGCCGAGCAGGGGTTCGAGGTCGGTCGTGGGGCGCAGTGCCGGGGGCAGGTGGTCGAGGACGGCGGACAGCGCTCGGCGCGGGCTGGGCGCGGCGGCGGTCTCCAGCGGGGCGTCGTAGCCGTAGAAGCGGACCCGGTCGTGCGGCGGGCGTTCGGCGTTGTGGGCGCGGAGCCACTCGACCAGTTCGCGGTTGCCCGGGACGTTGCCGAAGCGGTGGCTGAACCCGGTGTCCAGGACGGTGTCGATGTCCCCGGCGCCGCCGGTGACGTAGTCGTCCACGAGGGCGGCGGCGAAGAAGTCGACCTCCAGCACGATCGACCGGTAGCCGCGCTCGACCAGGTGGGGGAGCAGTTCGTTGCGCAGCAACGGGAACGCCTTGATCCCGTGGGTCGGTTCGCCGAGCGCCAGCACCCGCGGCGGCGTGGTGCGCGGGGCGATCAGGTCGTCGATCGCGCGGCCGAGGTCGTCCAGCGGCCGGCCGATGCCGTCCAGTGCGGCAGTGGACACGAGAACCCCTTTCGATTGGCTGTGGGGTCAACGCTATCGTTGAAGATTCGGTTGAGACTTGAGCTGGTTCTCGCGGTCGGAAGCTTCAAACGGAGGTGGAAGGTGCGGCCCGTCGACCTGGCCCGCGAGCACGGGTTGTCCACCCAGGCGGTCCGCAACTACGAGGACGAGGGCGTGCTGCCGCCCGCCGAGCGCAGCGACACCGGGTACCGGCGCTACACGGCCGTGCACGCGCAGGCGTTGCGGGCGTTCCTGGCGTTGCGTGGCGGGCACGGGCACCAGCGGGCGATGGAGATCATGCGGGCGGTCAACCGGGGTGACCGGGAGTCCGCCTACCGGCTCATCGACACCGCGCACGTCGCGCTGCTGGACGAACGCGCCACCAGGACCGAGGTCGCGACCGCGTTGGACAGCCTGTCCACCGCCGACCCCGTCGCGGTCGGCCGCCCGTTGACCGTGGGGGAGTTGGCGCGGCGGCTGGAGGTGCACCCGGCGACCGTGCGGACGTGGGAGGTCGCCGGGATCCTGCACCCCGAACGCGACCGGGTGACGGGGTACCGGTTGTACGGGCCGGAGTGCGTGCGCGATGCCGAGATAGCGCGGCAGTTGCGGCGGGGAGGGTACCTGTTGCGCCAGGTGGCGCAGTTCGTCTCCGCGCTGCGCGAGGCGGGCGGGCCGGCCGCGTTGACCGCGTTCCTGGCGTCGTGGCAGGCGAGGGTGACCGCGCGCAGCCGGAACCTGCTGGCCGGCGCGGCCCAACTGGACGCGTACCTGGCACTGCTCGACCGGGCGTAGCGCGTGTCCGTGCGGGTCGGGAACCATTAGGCTGGTCTTGTGACGATCATTACGCCGCTCGGGTTACGCGGCGGGGAACCGTTCGTGTCATTTTGCGTCTGAGGGTCGAAGACGCGTGGTGTTGTCGAAGGCCGGCCTGGGCGGGCCGCGGTGGGGGAGTGCACGGTGACGGGGTCGAACGATCTGGTGGTCCAGCCGGACGCTGCGCCGGGCGGGGTGTTCAACGCCGGCACCGGTGACAACGGGTGGGCGACCGGTATTTCCATCGCGGAGTCGGCGATGGACACGTTCAACGGGATCAAGGACGGCAACTGGATCGAGGCCGGCCTGGGGATGGTCGGTCTGGCCGCGGATGCGGCGGCGATGGCGATCGACCCGTTCGGGACGTTGATGTCGTCGGCGGCGTCGTTCCTGATGGAGCATGTCCAGCCGTTGAAGGACATGTTGGACTGGCTGGCCGGCAATCCGCCGGTGATCGAGTCGTACGCGGCGACGTGGGGGAAGGTTTCCGAGGAGCTCGGGTCGATCGCCGAGGACTAC
>NZ_JBEZBW010000144.1:0-16910 GCF_040647305.1 Saccharothrix sp. NPDC042600
CAGATCGCCGGGGTCGGCCTGAAAAAGTTTCGCGAGGAACGAGCGAAAGTTTTTTGGACGACCCCGGCGATCTGTGGTTGCCTCCGGCAGGCCGTACGGGGGACGAACCGACGCCCTTCCACCCCCCGGGGGCCTGCCGCGCGGCGAGCGCCGCTTTTCGCTCTTCGCTCTTCGCTTTCGCTCTTCGCTTTCGCTCTTGAGCACGCGCCCGCGAGCCACGCTCGAAAGCGAAGCGTCAGTCCGGACAGCTGGTCAGAGCCGCCACAAACCCCGCAAACGACGAAGCGATCCGCCGCGGCACCCGGTCCTCGTCCACGTACACCACCGCCGGCTCCCCACGAGCCCCACAACCCCGGTAATCCAGCATCACCGTGTCATGACCAGCCGACGGCATCTGGCAGATCACCACGCCCACGTCCGGATAACCCCACTCCTCCACCATGTACCGGCTCCCCAGCTCCGGCGAGTCGATCCCCCACTCCCCTCCGATGCCCCGCAGGCCCCGGATCTCGATGTGATCCGGGGCCCACGAGGTCGGGAACGGGGTGAACACGCAACGGCGGCGAGGGGTGCCGCCGTTGCGTCGAGCGAGCAGCTCCAGGTAGGTCCGAGGGAGGGCGACGCCCAGCAGCGCCTCCGCCCCTCGGACCATCTCCCCGGTCAGAGGAGGACCCGTGTAGTACGGGTCCTCCTCCCAGAACTCGTCACTCATGCGTCTTCAACGCGTGCCCTCCGGTGTGGCCGGTGCGGCTGTGGACGTCCTGCCTGATGAGCTGCATTCGACCACTGTCCTGGTGGTGGTGCCAGGTGTAGTCCTTCGGCGTGCTCTTCAGGCCCGCCGCCTCGTTGGCCAGCTTCTCGTCCATCTTCCGGTTGCCGGTGAGCTTGATGCGCACGTCCGGCACCTTCGGGTGGCGCCACTTGGAGAAGTCCGGGAAGCCGTTCTTGTCGAACGGGACGCCGGTCTTCGGGTGGGTCTTGCCGGCCAGGTGCTTGTTGCGGATGACCGGACCACCGCAGTTGTGGACGAGAACATCAGCCGCACCCGCCGCCACGTAATACGTGTGCAGGCCCTCGACCGTCAGGTTGTGGACCCGTTGCGCCTGGGTCCACGCCCGAACCGCCACCACCTGGACGTACGTGCCGCTGCCGGTCCGCAGGAGCGTGCCGGCCTTCAGCAGCCCCGCGTCGACCCACGAGTTCAGGTCGACCGACCAGAACGGGTGGCCGTCCGTCGCGATGACGGTCCCGGACCCGGCCCCGGTGTCGACGGTGATCTCGACCAGGTCCTTCGAGCCGTCACCGACGATCAGGTCGGTGACCGGACGGGACTCGGTGAGCCCGGTCTCCGGGTCGGTGGCCACCACGAGATCACCGATCTCGACCTCGCTGATCGGCTTGCGGGTGCCATCAGCCATCAGCACCGGCGTGTCCGGTGTGAAGCTGTTCGGCACCGCACAGGGCACGGACGTGTTCCGCGCCGCCTTGGCCGCGTCACCGCCCTTGTCCGCCGCCCGCGCTCCTTGCAGAGCCCGTTCGGCATCTCTCGCCCGGTCGGCGGCCTTGACGACCTGGACACCCTTCTCCGCCGCGCGACCGGCCTTGATCAACGCGCCCGCGCCGCCGGGCACGACCGGCAGCACCAACGCCGCGCCGTCCGCGACGATGCCGACCGCGTCCAGCGCGGCACCCCAGCCGTTGCCCTCCCGCACGTTCTGCACGAAGCTCGCCACGCCGACGCCCAGGCTGATGGCGTCCCACGCGCTTTCCACGTACCGGCCGTCGGGGTCGGTGAACTTCACCGGGTTGTTGCGGCCGTACGTGTACGCCGCGAGGTTGAACGGCTGGTACACACCGCCGCCCGGAGCACCGTCCAGGTAGGACTCGATGATCGGGTCGGGGCTCTGCCACACCTGCGTCCGCGGGTTGTAGTACCGCGCGCCGTAGTAGTAGAAGCCGGTTTCCTCGTCCAACTCCTTGCTGCCGTACAGGTACGGGACCGGCGTGGGTTGCGCCGGGTGCTCCTGCACCCACGGCTCGCCGAACGCGAAGTACTCGGTGTGCTCGGTCAGGTTGCCGTGCTCGTCCGTGACGTACCCGGACGACCCGAGGTGGTCGGCGTGGAAGTAGAAGTGGTGGTTCTCGTAGGTGGAGTCGGGCTTGACCGTCTTCGTGGCGATCCGGGTGTCACCGACGAACACGTGCTTGAACGATTGCCCGTTGCGCTCGCTGAACGCCCGGTTCGGGTAGATGTGCTGCGGACCGGCGTTCTTGACGACCCGGTTGCCCTCGTCGTCGTAGACGTACCGCACGGTCGCCGGCTGCTGCGGACTGGTGCACGCGTCCGGGTGCTGGGCGACGGTCTTGTTGCGGCTGTGGTCCTGGTTGCAGGCGAGCCGGTTCTCCTCGTCCCACACGAGCTGTCGGCGCTTGCCCGGCGCGGGCGGCAGGGTGTTGACCGAGTCGATCAGGTTGCCGTTGGCGTCGTAGGACTCGTTGACCGGGCCGACGCCGCTGGGCGCATGCGGCTTCCCGCTGTTGTAGGTGTAGCTGTAGTCGTAGGTGGTCTTCTTCTGCTCCTGGGCGTTGCCATCGGTAGACGTGGAGTAGGAGACGGGCTCATAGGCCGGAGCGGTGGTCGTAGTGGGTTCGGTGGTCGGAGCGGGTTCGCTGACCTGCTCGTCCTCGGGCTCGATCGCACCCAACGGCGGCAGCGGCTCCCCGGTCACCGGGTCCGTCACCGGGTCGTCGGCCAACACCTGCGACTCCGGGGCCGGCGCCAACGTCGTCCCCGGGTTGACCAGGATCTCGTGGCGCTGCGACTTGCCGGTCAGGTTGTGGATCGAGTCGTAGGCCAACGTCATCGAGTACCGGTCGAGCTTGTTGTCCTTGTTCTGGTACTCGCCACCCGCCGACGTCAACCGGTACAGGTCGTCGTACCGGTAGGTCTGCCTGCTGGGCCCACCGATCGGCTTGCCGTGCGGCAACGGCACGGTGTTGGTCAGCGACAGGACGTTGCCGACGTTGTCGTACTCGTAGGCGATGTCCTGGAACTGGTGCCCGTCCGCCAACCTCGACTTGAGGTTGCTCAACTGCCGGTCGGCCGGGTCGTAGGCGAACGTGGTGACCACGCCGGTACCGGTCTGCTGCGCCAGCCGCTGGCCGAACTTGTCGTAGTCCAACCGCACCAGGTACGGGTAGTCGAACCCGGCCTTGCGCCCGGTCGCCCGGTGGACCTGGCCGCCGGAGTCGTACTCGTAGGTGAGCACCTCGCCGTCGGGGTAGGTCATGTCCAGCACGCGGTTGAACGAGTCGTACCGGTACTGGGTGGTGTAGGTCCGCGCGGGCGTGACCAGCGCGGTGACCGTGCGGGTTTCGCTGGTCTTCTCGCCCAGCGCGCCGTACTTCCGGGTGACGGTTCCAGCCCCGTCACGCACCGCCACCACGCGGTCCGCGCCGTTGTCGGGCGCGCCCGGCCCACCATAGGTGTAGGTGACGTTGTTGCCGGCGAACACCGGGTACCGGATCCCGGCCAGCCGGTTGTACTCGTAGTCGTACTCGACCGCCTTGGCCACCGCCCGCAGCTTGGCGGTGATCTTCGCGGTCTTGTTGCCCGCCAGGTCGTACCGGGTCTCGGTGCGGCCGTGGTCGGGGCTGTCCACCACAGTCCGGCGGCCGAAGTTGTCGTACTCGGCCTTCGTCGTGTTGCCCTTGTCGTCCACGACGCTGGTCAGCTGGCCCATCGGGTCGTAGCCGTAGCTGGTCCAGATCGGCGTGCCGGCGTTGAACTCCTTCACCGACGTGGTCAGCACGCGCACGTCGGTGTAGGTCCGGCGCTGCTTGCCGTTGGCGTCGGTGGCGACCGTCTCGAACCGGGTCGCGCCCGACCGGTCGACGCCGAAGCCGTAGGACAGCTCGTTGGACGTGCCGTCCGGCAGCACGGACCGCACGCTGCGGTCCATGACGTCGAAGCTCAACCGGGTCGGGGCCACCGTGTCGTAGGAGCCGTTGAACGCGGTGTTCGCCGCGCCCTTCGGCTCGGTCACCGGGTAGAACTGCTCGACCACCCGGCCCAGCGGGTCGAACGTGACCCGCCCGGACACGACCATCACGTCCGCCGGGTTCGCCCCGGCGACGGTCGCGACCCGGCCGTCCTGCTTGCTCTGCACCGGACGGGCCAGGCCGTCGGCGAACTGGACGGTGTCGATCGTGTCCTCGCGGACACCCGTGGCCGTCCGGTCGAGGTGCCGCGTGACGGCGTACGGGACGCTCGCCTCCGGGTGGTACTCGAAGTCGATCGTCGCCCGGCCGGAACCGATCTCGTACGGGCCGACGATCTCGTCCACCCGGCCCACGCTGTCGTACGAGGTGCGCAGGGACTGGTGGTTCTCGTCGATCGTCAGGTCCGGCAGGCCGAACCGGATGTCGTGCGTGGCCGTGGACTCGTAGCCGAAGCTGTCCTTGATGTGCTCGACGTGCACGCCCACGACGGTGTCGTAGCCGTACTCCTGCTTGTACCGCTGGCCGTTCTTGTTGGCCGGGCCGGTGATGGTCCGCAGGTTGCCGTTCGGGTGGTAGGTCAGGTCACTGACCGCCGCCGATCCATCCGGCAACAGCTCCTTGACCACCGTCACGTCACCCGACGAGCAGTCCACTGTGGACTCGCGGTGACGCATCAGGGTCCGCGGGTTGACCCCGGACTCCCGCACCAGGTTCGCCACGCCGACGATGTTGCGGTCGCGACAGGCTTGGACGGACGCCGTGTAGCCGAATTCGGCTTCCACGTCGTCCGCCGGTCCGGCGTCGGCCGCGTCGAACGACCGCACGAGGTTGCCGTAGTCGTCATACGCCATCTCGGTGTACGTCGACTTGCCCGGGTTGGCCTGACCCTCGTGGTAGTGCTTGTCCACGCGGGCCAGCAGCGGGAACACCGTCGCCGTGGTGGACGCCGGGTTCGCGGTGCCACCGGTGCCGACATCACGCAACTGGTAGGTGTTCACCGTCTCCTGGAACAGCCGGCCAGCCGGGTCGGCGGTGACCGACCGGGTCACCAGGCCGCGCGCGTACACGGTGTCGGTGCGGTACTCCTCGGTCAGCGTCCGCAGCACGGCGTCGCCCGTGCCCGCGTCGCGCTGCTCGGCCACGACCTTGCCGTAGCCCAGGAACTCGCGCTCCAGCCGGTCGTACTTGCCGCCCTCGTAGCGGAACGTGGACAGCTGCACGTCCTGGCCGTCGCCCGGGTGCCCGTCGTGCACCGCCGACCGGGACAGCACCCACTTGGAGTCGGGCTGGTCGGTGGTGTTGCCGGACCGGGTGTAGTCCAGGTCGATCTTCGCGCCCAGCGGCCGGGACACGGTGCGCAGCAGGTTCGTGCGCCCGGTCTTGTTGGCGGCCACCACGAACTCGTTGTCCCGGGTCGAGCGGACGTGGTCGGCGTAGCCGTCGCCGTTGACGTCGCGCAGCGCCACCTCGGCGCGGCCGATACCGGTGGAGACGTCGCCGCCGGGGTTGAACACCAGGCAGCCGAAGAAGAAGCAGAACCCGAACGTGAAGTACACGCCGCCGCCGAGGGTGGCGTTCTCGTCCTTGCCGATCTCCCCGCCGCCGCCGCCGCGGAACGGGGTCGGCGCGCCGAACCCGTTGCCGGTGTTGATCGCGACGCCCACCGGCTGGTCGCCGTTGGCGAACACGCGGTCGGCCAGGCCGTCGCCGTTGACGTCGAGCAGCGTGGCGCTGGTGACCGACGAGCCGACCGCCGCGGACACGCCGCCCGCGAACCCGTAGTAGTTGGTGTTGAAGCCCAGGTTCACGCCGGCGTTGGTGGTCTTGCCGTCGTTGACCGGGCCGCCCGGCCACGGCTCGCGCGCCGCGAACGAGTAGCCCAGGTTCAGCGCGGCGTCGCCGTTGTCGAACACCTTGTCCGGCAGGCCGTCGCCGTTGATGTCGAGCAGGTCGTAGCCGGTGTCGGACTCGCCGCCGCCGACGTTGCCGCCCACGCCCAGCGCGGGCATCTCGACGCCCGCCTTGGCGCTGTTGGCGTTGCGGCTGCCCGAGGGAGCGTCCTGGCCGCGGGCGTTGCCGCTGGTGCGGGCGGGGCTGCCCGCGTTGGCGTTGACGCCGTAGGCCAGCGACTCCGACTCGCGCACCGCGCCGCCGACGCTGCCGCGGGTGTCGCCCAGGCCGCCGGTCATGTCGGAGTACTGGACGCCCGCCGAGCCCACGACGTCGGGGAACCGGTCGCCGTTGAGGTCGAGGAAGTCCAGTTGGCCCGTGGTGCGGCCCTTGGCCACGCTCGCGCCCGCGCCGATCGGCACGCCCGGGATGCTCGCGCCGAACGTGGTCGAGATCTGCTGGGTGCGGCCGCGCCGGGACACCGCCGAGGCGCCGGCCACGTCGCCGTCGGTCACCACGTCGATGGTGTCCAGGCCCATGCGGGAACTGGCCGCGGCGTCCCGCGCGACCCAGGTGTTGTCGTCCGCGCCCGCCCAGCGGTCCTGGGCCGGGAGCGGCGCGAACACCGTGATCCGGGGTTGCTTGACCTTGGGGTCGTCGGTGAAGCCGGGGACGTCGTCCTCGGTGGGGCCGTCGGGCAGGTCGTCCTTGTAGCTCTCGTCCAGGACGAGGTCGCTGCGCACGATGGGCTGGGTGGCCCGCTCGCGGTTGCCCTGGTAGCCGATCGCGCCCCAGCCCCGGTACGGCTGGGCGAACGCGCCCTGCTCGGCCGAGGCGTGCAGCGCGGTCGGGACGGCGGTGAAGTTCGTGCCGTCGTAGGAGATCGTCGCGGACTGGCCGGTCAGCCGCGCGGGCAGGCCGGTGTCCAGGGTGGCGAAGTCGAAGAACAGCTCGTCGCCCTGGGTCACCTCGGCCGTGACCCGCAGGTCGGCCGGCACCTGGCCGTTCACGACGTCGATCACGCGCTTGGCCAGCAGCGCACCGCGCTTCTTGACGGTGAAGACCACGCGGGTGTTCGGGGTCTGGCCGGCGAAGTCGAAGGCCAGGGCCGGGTCGACGGTGACCGTGCCGGTCCGCGTCGCGGTGTGCGACGCCTGCGGCGCGGTCAGCGTGGACACCGGGTACATGTCCAGGTCGTAGGGCGGGTTGATGACCAGGACCGGGTTGCCGTTGTCGTCCACGACCGAGTCGAGGCCCTGCGCGGCCGTGTAGTGGGCGCGCGGGACCCAGCGCAGGGTGCCGGCGTCGATGGGCGAGTCCACCTTGAGCCGCCAGGACAGAGTGTCGTTGGCGGTGACCGGGATGTCCAGGTCGAGGTGGGCGGTGTCCTCGGTGCCGCGGTCGAGCACCTGGCTGTAGACGTCGGTGCCGTTGCGGGTCACGACGACCGTGACGTCGTCGGTGGTCGGGCCGGTCTTGGTGACGTCACCGGACAGGTGCAGCGTGCCGGTCAGCGGCGCGACGACGACCGAGGGCCGGCCGCCGAGGGTGAAGTCGCGGGAGGCCAGGTAGGTGTCGTTGGCCAAGCCGTTGACGTCGGTGCTCGCGGTGAAGCTGGTGTAGGTGACCTTGGGGTCCCACGCGACCGTGTCGTACATGCCGTCGAGCACGGACTGGACGCGGAAGAACAGCGCCTCGCCCTTGCGCACGGCGATGGCGTCGGTGCCGGTGGGGGCGAACTCGATGTGGTCGTCGGGGCCGATGCGCTGGGCCCACAGCTCGGTGTCCTGGTGCTGGACGGTGACCCGCACGCCGTCGGCGCGGGTGTAGGCCTGCCGCTCGGGGCTGGTGTCCTGGACGAGCTTGACCCGGCCGTCCACGCGGACCGTGCCGTCGAACGGGGCCACCCAGCGGCGCACGCCGTCCAGCAGCGGGAACGTGTCCACCTGGCGTTGGAACTCGGCGGTCTGGTCGCCGACGATCGTGCCGGACGCGGTGCCGGAGCCGATCGGGACGCCGGTGTCGCCGCTGTCGGTGGAGTAGGCGGGTTGGCCGTTGGCGTCGAGGTGGCCGAACAGCACGCCGCCGTTGTTGACCAGGTCGGTGATGCCGTCGCCGTTGACGTCCAGGAAGTACCGGTCGGAGGTGGTGGTCGTGGAGACGTGGTCGAGCTGCGCGGCGACGCCGAAGTAGGACTCGATGCCGACGGTGCCGGAGCGGGTCTTCTCGGTGGAGATGCCGGGCAGGTTGGTCAGGCGGATGGCGGTGTCGCCGAACCTGGTCGGGCCGTCGGGGCCGGACTCGTTGGGCCGGTAGAACACGCCGCCGCCGGAGCGGAACACCTTGTCCGGCAGGTTGTCGCCGTTGACGTCGGCGAGCGCGAGCAGGCCGTCCGACGAGCCGGAGTTGTAGCCGACCTTGACGCCGGCGGAGTTGGACTTGCTGACCGAGGTCGGGTTGTAGCCGACGTAGAGGTGGCCGCCCGCGCTCTTGTTGGTGGTGGCGGACAGGGCGCTCGCTTCGCCGTCGCGGACGTTGACGCCCAGGTCGTCGTCACCGATGCCCCAGTTGCCGGCGGCGTCGAACGCGTTGTAGGCGCCGGACTGGTCGCGGATGTCGTCGAAGTAGTCGAACGTGTGGGTGTTGAAGCGGGCGTTGTTCGCGTCGAACTGGCTGACCGAGGCGAGCAGGGTCTTGGCGAACGCGCCCTGCCGGTAGTCCAGCTCGTAGGCGCGGATCAGGGTGTCGTCCACCTTGACCTCGACGCGGCGCAGCAGGTCCGCGGTGACCCGCTTGAACCCGGCGCGGGCGTCGATCTGCACGTCGGCGCGGCGGGGTTCGCCGCGGTCGCGGTCGCGGGTGAAGGTGACGGAGTAGCGGCCCTCGGTGTCGCCGTGGCCGGTGTAGGTGATCTTGGTCAGGTAGAGGTTGCGGCCGGGCACCGAGCCGTTCGCGACGCCGCCGTCCTCGACCGCGGCGCTGTGGTAGCGGACGAAGTTGCCGTTGGTGTCCCGGGTCTCGCGCAGCGCCCAGGTGGCGATGTTGCCGGCGGCGTCCTTGAGGGTGGAGTTCGGGTCGTTGCCGAAGGTCGAGCGCGTGCCCTCGCGGTCGGTGACCTCCCACCAGTAGTTGGTCGGGTGGTCGCCGTGCCGGACGATCCGGTCGAACCGGCCCTCGACGCGGGTGTGGAAGACCTTCTCGGCGGTGCGGGGCAGCAGTTCGCCGCGGTGGGCGACGGGGGTCAGCTGTTCGCCGTTGAGCAGGTAGGACTCGGTTTCCAGGCCGGCGTGGTAGCGCGGCACGCCCCAGCGGGTGTCCAGGGTGATCTGGGCCTGGGCGAGGTCCCAGCCGACGCCGGTCCAGCCGTTGCCGCCCGCGGAGTTGTACTGGACCGCGAGCTTGGGCTGCATGCCCGAGCGGCCCGGCGGCACCTCCAGCGGGTAGGACAGGCGCGCGTCGCCCATGTTGTTCGCGGTCGGGGCGGAGACCAGGTTGACGCCCGCGGCGGGGTCGGCGGCCTTGATGCCCTTGAGCTGGTTGGGGTTGAACGCCGCGCCCTCGGGGTGGTCGGGGACGCCGACCGACCCGTCGCCGGTCGAGGTCGGGGTGACCCGGCCGCCGAACAGCTCCGGTGGCGTGAGGCCGAAGGCGACCAGCGCCAGGACGACGAGGAGCACGCCGCCGGCGCGTCCTCTGGGTATCGGTCTGCGGCGGGTCCCACGTGACATGCGACGTCCCCTCATAGGCGGCGGCTTCCTTCACCCGTTTCGGGTACGGCGGCCGCGCTCGTTACCAGGGGGTCGCGCCGTCACCCGGCCGGCCTAGCGGCCCGGCTACGGGAACCCGAACCTTGACGCCCGCGCGACCAGCGGCTTAGGGTCCGCGCATTCGAAACTTAGCAATCTTCTTGCGAAAGTTTCGACGGACAGCCGTCGCAAGGAAGCGAGAAGCTCCGGCATGAGAACCACCCGTCTGGCCACCGCCGCGCTCACCGCGTTGGCCCTGTTCACCCCGATGACCGCCGCGGCCACCGAGGACGCGCAGGTCGAGGACGCGGGCCACGCCCGCAAGGACACCCTGCGGCACGCCGCGCCCAAGGGGTTCAAGATCGGCACCGCCGTCGCGGGCGGCGGGCACCACGAGACCATGCCCTACCCCGACCCGTTCACCTCCGACCAGCCCTACCGCGCCGTGCTGGCGGCGGAGTTCAACTCGGTGTCGGCCGAGAACCAGATGAAGTGGGAGTACATCCACCCCGAGCGCGACCGCTACAACTTCGGCACCGCCGACGCCATCGTGAAGTTCGCGCAGCGCAACCGGCAGGTCGTGCGCGGCCACACGCTGCTGTGGCACAACCAGAACCCGGCCTGGTTGACGGAGGGCGCCTTCACCAAGGACGAACTCCGGTCCATCCTGCGCGACCACATCAAGACGGTGGTCGGCCGGTACAAGGGCAAGATCCAGCAGTGGGACGTGGCCAACGAGATCTTCAACGACTCGGGGCAGCTGCGCACCACCGAGAACATCTGGATCCGCGAACTCGGCCCCGGCATCATCGCCGACGCGTTCCGCTGGACGCACGAGGCCGACCCCAAGGCGAAGCTGTTCTTCAACGACTACAACGTGGAGGGCGTCAACGCCAAGAGCAACGCCTACTACGCGCTCGTCCAGGAGCTGAAGGCGCAGGGCGTCCCGGTGGACGGCTTCTCCGCGCAGGCGCACCTGAGCACCCGCTACGGGTTCCCGGGCGACCTGCAGGCCAACCTGGAGCGGTTCTCCGCGCTGGGCCTGGAAACCGCGATCACCGAGCTGGACGTCCGCATGGACCTGCCCGCGGACGGCGTGCCGACCGCGGCGCAGCTCGCCCAGCAGGCCGACTACTACAACCGGACCCTGGTGGCGTGCCTGGCCGTGGAGGGCTGCGACTCCTTCACGATCTGGGGCTTCACCGACAAGTACTCGTGGGTCCCGGTCTTCTTCCAGGGTGAAGGCGCGGCCACTGTCATGTGGGACGACTTCTCCAAGAAGCCCGCGTACCACGTGCTGAAGGAGACGCTGGCGAAGGCGGGCCGGCGCTGACCCTTCAAAGGGACCGCTCCCAACCGACGATCGGAGGTTAATCCCCGGCCACGGCCGGTCCTATCGTCGGAACCTGATCGGAAAACCCTGCTCCCGGGCCGCGCCACGCGGTCCGGGAATTTCCGGTGAGGAGCACCCGATGAAATCCCTGCGATGGGCGGGTCTGGCCGTGTTCACGGCCGCCGCGGTCGCGCTGTCGATGACAGCCGCGTCCGCGCACGACCCCGAGACACCCGAGGGCCAGGCCGCGGCACGCGCCTTCCTGGCCGACCACCAACCCGCCGAGCGGCACGCCGTCGTCGGCACCGCGGCCGGGGTGCCGTGCGTCGACGGCAAGGCCGACATCTACCCCTGCAAGAACGTCGACCTGCTCAGCGTCCTGCCGCTGGCGAGCATGGGCGGCGGCAACGGCAACGACATCTGGGGCTGGACCGACCCGTCCTCCGGCAAGGAGTACGCGATCGTCGGCCGCACCAACGGCACCGCGTTCGTCGACGTCAGCACCCCGACCGCGCCGAAGTACCTGGGCAACCTGCCCTCCAACGGCGGCAGCAGCACGTGGCGGGACATGAAGGTCTACAAGGACCACGCGTTCATCGTCGCGGACTTCATCTCCGGCCACGGCATGCAGGTGTTCGACCTGACCCGCCTGCGCACCATCACCACGCCGCAGACCTTCACCGCGGACGTGCTCTACAAGGAGTTCGGGCCGGCGCACAACATCGCCATCAACGAGGAAACCGGCTACGCCTACGCGATCGGCTCCAACACGTGCAGCGGCGGCCCGCACATGGTGGACATCCGCACGCCGAAGTCGCCCAAGAACGCCGGTTGCGTCTCCCAGGACGGCTACACCCACGACACGCAGTGCGTCGTCTACCGCGGCCCCCACACCCAGTACCAGGGCCGTGAGATCTGCTTCAACGCCAACGAGGACACGCTGACCATCGTCGACGTGACCGACAAGGCCCGCCCGGTCCAGCTGTCCCGCAAGGGCTACTCCGGCTCCCAGTACTCCCACCAGGGCTGGCTCACCGAGGGCCAGCGCTACTTCCTCCTGGACGACGAGCTGGACGAGTCCTCCGGCACGGACAAGCGCACCAAGACCTACATCTGGGACCTGGCCGACCTGACCAACCCGGTGCACACCGGCACCTACAACTCCCCCGCCACGGCGATCGACCACAACCAGTACGTCAAGGGGCAGCACAGCTTCCAGGCCAACTACCAGGCCGGTCTGCGCATCCTGGACGTCAGCGGCGTCGCCTCGGCGCGGCTGACCGAGGTCGGCTACTTCGACATCTACCCGGCCGGCAACGAGGCCAAGTTCAACGGCGCGTGGAGCAACTACCCGTACTTCGCCAGCGGGATCGTGCTGGTCAACGGCATCGAACAAGGCCTGGTCGTCGTCAAGCCCAACCTCGGCGGCACCGAACCCCCGCCCGGCGGCCGGTTCGAGAACACCGCCGACGTCCAGATCCCCGACGCCGGCGCGGCCGTGACCTCGTCGGTGACGGTCTCGGGCGTGTCCGGCAACGCCCCGGCCACCTTGCAGGTCAACGTCGACATCAAGCACACCTACCGCGGCGACCTGGTCATCGACCTGGTGGCCCCGGACGGTTCGACGTACCGGCTGAAGGCCTCGAACAACGACAGCGGCGACAACGTGGTCACCACCTACACCGTCAACGCCTCGGCGGAGACGGCCAACGGGACGTGGCAACTGCGCGTGCAGGACGTCTACCGGGCCGACACCGGCTACATCGACGCCTGGAGCCTCCAGTTCTGACCCCTTGAAGGCGGGTGGCGGCCCCACCGCCACCCGCCTCCAGCGATGGAGCGACGCATGCGCACCCTGCGGTTCACCGACTGGGCCTTCCTGGCCGCCGCCGCGGCCGTGGTGGTGGCGGCCACGATCACCCTGACCCGCCCCACCCCCGCCCCCGCCCACTCGACCCACCAGCCCGACCTGGTCCCCGCCGCCCACAGCGACGGCCTGTCCGAGGCCGAGGGCGGCTACCGGTTCGACCGCGTCACCATGCCCGCCGAGCGCGGCCCGGCCGTCCCCGTCGCCTTCCGCGTCCTGGGCAAGGACGGCACACCGGTGACGACCTTCCTGGACAACCAGACCAAGCAGATGCACTTCTTCGCCATCCGCGACGACATGCACGTCTTCCAGCACGTGCACCCGACGCTGCAAGGCGACACCTGGCACACCACCCTGTCCCTGCCGGACGGCGGCGCCTACCGCATGTTCGCCGAGTTCGTGCCGACGGACACCAAGGACCCGCGCCACCCGGTGGTGCTGGGCGTGCCGTTCACCGTCCCCGGCGACACGTCCCTGGTCCCGGTGCCCGCACCGGCGGCGCAGACCGTGACAGCGGACGGCTTCACGGTGACCCGCGTGGACGAACCCGGACAACCGGGCGTGATGCGCCCGCAGTCGTTGCGGTTCGCCATCCGCGCCCCCGACGGCACCCCGGTCAAGGCGCTGGACCCCCACCTGGGCGCGAACGGCCACATGACCGGGTTCCACACCATGCTCCTGTCGGCGACCCACCTGCACCCGGTCGAACCGGCCGGCGCGCCACTGATCAACGGCGAGCTGACGTTCCGGGCGGTGTTCGCGGACAAAGGCGAATACCGCTTGTTCCTGGAGTTCTCCCACAACGCCAAGCTGCACACCGCGGCCATCACGATCGCCGTGACCTGATGGAACGCATAGCGATCTGCGGGATCGGCACCGAGTCGAGCACGTTCAGCGCCCACCGCACGACCCGCGACGACTTCACCGTGTGGCGCGACCTGAGCCGGTACCCGTTCCTCGACGACCTGCCGGGCGTCGAGTTCGTGCCCGTCCTCATCGCCCGCGCCCTGCCCGGCGGGCCCGTCCGCGCCGACGCGTTCGCCGAGCTGCTGGACGGCATCACCGCCGGGCTGGCCGAGCGCGGCCCGTTCGACGGCGTGTACCTCGACCTGCACGGGGCCATGCACGTCGAAGGGCTGGACGACGCCGAGACGCACCTGGCGCGGCGGGTGCGACAGGTGGTCGGCGACGTCCCGATGTCGGCCTCGATGGACCTGCACGGCCAGGTCACCCGCGAGTTCGCCGAGCTGGTGGACCTGCCGACGGCCTACCGGACCGCGCCGCACGTGGACGTCGAGGAGACCCGGCAACGCGCGTGCCGCCTGCTCGTGGACCGCCTGCGCGCCGGCGGGCGCCCGGTCCGCGCGTGGGTGCGCGTGCCGCTGCTGCTGCCCGGCGAACGCACCAGCACCCGCCTCGACCCGGCCCGCGCGCTCTACGCCCGCCTGCCGGCGGTGTCCGCGCGGCCGGGCGTGCTCGACGCGTCGATCTGGATCGGCTACGCCTGGGCCGACGCGCCGCGCAGTGCCGTCAACGTCCTCGTCGCGGGCACCTCGGCGGACGCCGTCACGGGCGCCGCCCGCGAGCTGGCCGAAGACCTGTGGGAGGCCCGCGACGACTTCGCGTTCTGCGTCCCGGCCCGGTCCCCCGCCGACGCCGTCCGCGCCGCCCTGGACTCCGACCGCCGTCCGTTCTTCGTCAGCGACTGCGGCGACAACCCCACCGCCGGCGGGTCCGGCGACGCGACCTTCTTCCTGCGGACCCTCCTGGACACCCCGGCGCTCGCCGCGGGCGCCCGGACCGCCGTCTGGGCCTCCTGCGTCGATCCCGCCGCCGTGCGGGCCTGCCGTGACACGGGCGGGGGCGGCGCGGTGGACCTGGCCGTCGGCGGCTGCCTCTCCGGCGACGAACCCACCCGGCTGACCGGTGTGGTGCACAAGGTGGTGGAAGACGACCCGGTGGGCGGCGACATCGCCGTGGTCCGGTCCGGGGGCGTGCACGCCGTCCTGACCTCGCGCCGCAAGCCCTACCACCTCGTCGCCGACCTCACCGCGCTCGACCTGGACCCCGCCGCCCACGACCTCACCGCCGTCAAGATCGGCTACCTCGAACCCGACCTGCACCGCGCCGCCGCCGGCTCCGTCCTCGCCCTCACCCCCGGCGGCGTCAGCCAGGACCTGGCGGGCCTGCGCTACGAACGCCTGGTCCGGCCGATCCACCCGCTCGACGCCGGGATGCCCCACCCCGACCTCACACCGGTCCTGGTAGGCACGAGTCGGTAGCCGCCCGACACCCCACGGTCGGGTGATAGCGGGAACTTCCGGCGGTCGCGATCCGACCACCAGGCCACAGGCACTCTCGAACAGGGGCGAACACCTCGATGTCAGGCACGAAGAACCCGGTGACCGCGCGCCGCGGCCCGTCGCTGAACCTCATCCTCACCGCCGTCGTGGTCGTGGTCGCCGCGGCCGTGATCGGCGGCATCCTCCTGGCCAACCGCTCCTCGGGCGCGGGTGGCGGCGGCGTGCCGGACGAGCGGCTGGTGCCGGCCAACGCGCACACGCTGTCCACAGTGGAGGGCGGCGGGGTCACGCTCGTGGAGTTCCTGGACTACCAGTGCCCGGCGTGCGCCTCCTACTACGCCAACGTGACCAAGAAGCTGGAGCAGGACTACCAGGGCCGCATCACCATGGTGACCCGCAACTACCCACTGCAGATGCACCCGTTGGCGCTGCCCTCCGCCAAGGCCGCCGAGGCCGCCGCGAAGCAGGGCAAGTACAAGGAGATGTACCACGCCCTCTACGACGGGTTCGAGTCGTGGGCCGTGAACGGCAAGACCACCAGCAGCGACACCGCCGCCGCGACCGCGAAGTTCGAGGAGTACGCCAAGACCCTCGGGCTGGACGTGGCGAAGTTCCGCGCGGACATGGCCTCGGCCGACGTCCAGGCCGTGATCGACCGGGACCTGGCCGACGGGCAGGCGCTGGGCGTGAGCAGCACGCCGACGTTCTTCCTCAACGGCGAGAAGTTCACCCCGAGCGGCAACACCTACCAGGACGTGGACCGCGAGCTGCGCGCGAAGATCGACGCGGCGCTGGGCGGATGAACCCCCGGCTGGCCTGGCTCTACGTGATCGGCGGCGGCCTCGGCCTGGGCGCCGCCGCCGCGCTCGCGCTGGAGAAGATCGCCAAGCTGCGCGACCCCGCGTACGTGCCGACGTGCTCGCTCAACCCCGTGGTGTCGTGCGGGTCGGTGATGGACAGCCCGCAGGCGGAGGCGTTCGGCTTCCCGAACCCGTTGCTGGGCATCGCGGCGTTCGCCGTCGTGGTCACCACCGGGGTCGCGGTGCTGGCGGGGTTCGAGCCGCCCCGCTGGTACCGGGTGGCGATGAACGCCGGCACCGCGTTCGGGGTCGTGTTCGTGCACTGGCTGATCTTCGCGAGCCTGTACGACATCCGCGCGCTGTGCCCGTACTGCATGGTCGTGTGGGTCGTGGTGCTGCCGATCTTCTGGTACACGACGCTGGACACGTGGCCCGCGCTCGCGCCGCTGCGCCGGGTGCACAGCGCGGTGCTCGCGCTGTGGTACGCGGTGATCGTGGTGCTGGTGCTGTTCGCGTTCTGGGACTACTGGTCGAGCCTGGTGTGAGGTTCCTGCCGCTGGTCATGGTGCGGATGCCGGTGCTGCCGCTGGAGCGGTTCCGGGACCTGCAGCCGGACTCGCTCGACGCGGCGGGCCGGTTGTGGGCCGACGCCAGGCTGCGCGACGCGGTGCGGGCGGCCAACCCCGAGTTCGCCCGCGAACTGGACCGGCGGGGCGCGCCGGACCGGCGGGCGGCGCCGGCGTTGTTCCGCTACGCCAACCGGATGGTGACCCGGCCGACGCCGTTCGGGCTGTTCGCGGGCACCGGGTTCGCGTCGTGGGGCGCGGACGGGCCGTCGCGCGCGCCCCGGGCCGTGCGGCGGCACGACCGGGTGGACGCGGTGGCGGTGGGCGCCCTGGTGCGCGGGACGCGGCCGGAGGTGGTGGGGCGCAACCCGACCGCGCGGGTGTCCGGCACGCGGGTCGTGGC
>NZ_JBEZBW010000145.1:0-16305 GCF_040647305.1 Saccharothrix sp. NPDC042600
AAAGCTGGTTGCCAAGAACCCCAAAGCGTGGTTGGGCTGCGCCCAGGCCGTACGGGGAACGAACCGAGGCCCTTCCTGTGGCTTGGCAGCCCGTTTGGGTTGCCTTGGTGGTGACGGGGGCGTTTGTCTTGTGGGTTCTTGGGAAGGGGCGGGCATGGTGACACTTGCTGATGTGGCTCGGAGGGCTGGGGTGTCGTCCAGCACGGTGAGTTATGTGTTGAGTGGCAAGAGGACCATTTCCGAGGAGACTCGGCGGCGGGTTGAGCGCGCTGTGGCGGAGTTGGGGTATCACCCCCATGCTCGGGCTCGGGCGTTGGCTGCTCGGCGGTCCTACATCCTGGCTTTGGTCGTGCCCTTGCGGGTGGGTGGGTATGAGCCGGTCATGATGGAGGTCGTCACTTCTGTCACCGTCGCCGCTCGGCAGTACGGGTACGACGTGCTGCTCATCACCAACGACGAAGGGCCCGAGGGGCTCCGGCGGGTTGCGGTGAGCGGGTTGGCGGATGGGGTGGTGCTCATGGATGGCGCGCCGGGTGATGAGCGGGTGGAGTTGTTGCGGGACACGCAGGCTGTGCTCATCGGGGTGTCCGGTGATCCGCGTGGTCTGTCCTGTGTGGACCATGACTTCGCTGCTGCTGGGGCGGTGTGTGCCGATCACTTGGCCGATCTGGGGCACGCTGAGGTCGCCTTCATCGCCGATGCCGCCGCGCCGCACGACCGCACCCTCGCCGGCTTTCGCGATCGCGCGCGGGAGCGTGGTCTGCGGTTCGTGCACCGGCCGTGTGACCGCACCTACGAGAGCACCGCCGGCACCTTCACCCGCATCATGGCCGACCGGCCCGGCACCACGGCGTTCGTCGTCCAGAACGAAGGCGCGATCGGCCCGCTGCTGGGCCTGCTGCGCACGAGCGGCCGGACCGTGCCCGAGGACGCCTCGGTGGTCGCCCTGTGCCCGGACCGCGTCGCCGGGCGGCACACCCCGCGCCTGACGTCGGTCGCCGGCCCGACCGCCGACCTGGGCCGGGTGGCGGTCGAACTGCTCGTGCGCCGGCTGACCGCCGCCGCCCGGGGTGAGGAACCGGTCGACGAACTGGTCCTCCTCGACCCCGTGCTGACCGTCCGCGAGAGCACCGGCCCGGTTGACGGCATGAGGTTTGCAGTGCAAACCTGATTGCGTCGTAGTCGAGGTGGGGGGATGGTGTCGTGGCCAACGATCCGGGGGACGTGCTCGACGGACTGTCCGCGCTGCGGCGGCGCGTGCGCGGTGACCGCAGCGGGTACTGGTTGCCGTTCCTGCTGTTCGGGTTGGTCGTGGCGGGAGCGGTCCCGTGGTACCTGCCCGAGGCGTGCGAGGCCGCGTGCACGTGGTCGTCGGCGGAGTTGCCGGCGTTGTGGCACTGGTTGCACCCGACCGGCCAGGCGGGCGGGCTGGTCGGGCACCGGCCGTCGCTGGGCCGGGACCTCTACTGGATGGTCGCGCTGACCGTCGGGTTCCTGGTCACGGTGTGGTGGTACCGGTGGCGGGCGGGCAAGGTCGGCGTGGAGACCTCCACGCGGCTCTACGCGCAGGTCACGCTGTTCGTGCTGGCCTTCCCGCTGCTGGGCGTGCCGGTGCTGACCGAGCTGTTCTTCAACCGGCTGGGCTGGCCGGTGGCGCTCGCGGCCCTGGTGGTGGGCGTCGTCGCGGTGACGCTGGTGGCCAAGCGCAAGCTCCGGACGGCGGTGGCGGTGCTGGCGTTGATCCTGGTCGGGCACCTGGTGACGATCTTCCCGTTCGGGCACCTGCTCGTGGTGGCGGTGGGCGTGCTGGGGTTGGCGTGGGTGGAGCGCAGCGCGTTGTGCACGACGTTCGCCGTGCTGTTCGCGGTGTGGGCGCTGTTCGTGAACGGGTGGGCGACCTGGGTGTACGGCGCGTTCCTGTGGCCGGCGCCGCTGGTGGACACCGGGGACCTGCTCTCCTCCGCGCTGGTCCTGGTGTCGGGTGGGGTGGCGGGGCTGGTCGCGAGGCGGGCGGGAGTCGTCCGGTCGCGGGGATAGGGTGCGCACATGACCAACCCTCAGCCCGGCTGGTACCCGGAGCGGCCCGGTTCGCCGGTCGTGCGTTACTGGGACGGCAGCCGGTGGACGGCGCAGACGCGGCAGGCCGACGACTCCAGCCCCTGGGAGCTCTCGCTGGACGGCGCGCCCGACCCGGAGCGCATCCGCGAGCAGCAGCGGCAGGCCGGCGTCGGGCAGGTCGGGCCGGGTGGCGGGACGTTGTTCACCGAGCCGGTGCTGGTGGTCAACCAGCGGGTCAAGCTGATCGAGCTGGCCAACGAGTACGCGGTGTTCGACCAGCACGGCCGGCAGCTCGGCGCGGTCGTGCAGGTCGGGCAGAGCACGCTCAAGAAGGTCATGCGGTTCTTCGGCAGCTACGACCAGTTCTTCACGCACAGGTTCGAGGTCCGCGACGCGCACGGCCACACCGTCCTGCGGCTGACCCGGCCCGCCAAGATCGTCAAGTCGCGGATGGTCGTCGAACGCGGTGACGGCGCGCCGCTGGGCGAGATCCGGCAGGAGAACGCCATCGGCAAGATCCGGTTCGCGTTCGAGGTCGGCGGGCAGCGGATCGGGGGCATCCAGGCGGAGAACTGGCGGGCCTGGAACTTCTCCGTCACCGACCACACCGGCGCCGAGGTCGCCCGGATCACCAAGACGTGGGAGGGCCTGGCCAAGACCATGTTCACCACGGCGGACAACTACGTCCTGCAGATCCACCGGCCGCTGGCCGACCCGCTGCTGAGCCTGGTCGTGGCCTCGGCGCTGACCGTGGACACCGCGCTCAAGCAGGACGACCGCGGCTTCGGCTGAGCCGCGAGGGCCGTCCCGGCCGCCCCTCCGGTCGCCCGTTCGGACGCTAACGCCCACTCCGAACGGCCGATACCCCGGGTAGAGGTGCACGCGGGGAGGTAGCGTTGCCGACGTGGAGCCCAGGCGCGGGGTGCTCGCCCCGGAGCTGGAGCGGTGGTGCCGGGACGCCGGGGACGGCGACCGGCGCACCGCCCTGGTGCGGCTGCGCGGCGGAGCCGACGTCGAGCGGGCGGCCGGACGGCTGGCCGCGCTCGGCATGGAGGTCACCAGCCGTGGCCCCGGCTCCGTCACCGGCACCGTCTCGCCCCCCGCGCTGCGCCGGATCGGTCAGGAGACCTGGGTGCTCGCCGTCGAAGGACCCCGAACCCTCAGGTCGCTCCAGCACGGCTGAGAGGGCGGGGCGATGGAGCCCAGACGGGACACGGTTCTGGACGCGCGGTTGCGCGGCGCCGCGGCGTTCGCGGCGTCGGACCTGCCGGTGGAGGAGAGCCTGGGGGCGCGGACCCTGGGCCGGGAGACGGCGCCGCGCCGGACGACGGTGAAGCTGCTCGTGCGGTCGGCGGAGTTGGCGACGGCCGAGGAGTGGATCGAGGCCGCGGGCGGCCGGGTGGTCTCGACGCCGCCGGACCCCGACTCGTCCGGGCAGGTGGTGGTGCTGGCGGGGGTGCCGGTCTCGGCGTTGTCCGAAATGGACGGTCAGCCGTGGCTGCTGCGCGCCGAAGCGCCCAAGGAGATGTTCACCCGCATGGACCGGGCGCGTGGCCCGGTGACCGGTGTGGACGCGGTGCAGGAGGCGCAGGGCGACCTGACCGGGGCGGGGGTGCTGCTGGCCGTGGTGGACACGGGTGTCGATTGGGCGCACCCGGACTTCCGCCACGACGACGGCACCACCCGCCTGGAGCGGTTCGTCCACGCCCACGTGCCCGAGGGCACGGAGGAGTCGAGGTTCGACGTGTTCGACGCGGGCGCGATCAACAAGGCGTTGAACGGCGGCCCCGCCATCCCGGCCGGTGACCCCGGCGGCCACGGCACGCACTGCGCGTCCATCGCGGCGGGCAACGGGCGCGGCACGGCCGACCGCCGGTTCCGCGGGGTGGCCCCGGAGGCGTCGCTGATGGGCGTGCGGGCCGAGCCGCTGCTGGACGTCCACATCATCGAGGGCATCCGCCAGGCGTTCGACCTGGCCGGCGACCGGCCCGCGGTGGTGAGCCTGAGCCTGGGCGGCCACTTCGGCGCGCACGACGGCACGTCCGCGATCGAGAACGAGATCGCCCGCGCCACCGGCCCCGGCCGGATCGTGGTCGTCGCGGCCGGCAACGAGGGCGACGACGGCGTGCACGCCCAGGGCCGGTTGGCGGTCGGCGAGGACCTGACGTTCACCGTGCGGGTCCCCGACACCGGGCTGGTGTTCTGCGACGTGTGGATCCCGCGCGGCGACCGGGTGGACGTGTTCGTGGAGAGCCCGAGCGGCACGCGGTTCGAGCCCAACATCGGCGAGACGTCCACACCGGACGGGATCTTCGTCGCGGACTTCGTGGAGAACCCGGTCAACCGCGAGCAGAACCTCACCTTCCTGATGGTCAACGGCACGGTGGACGACCGGTGGACCATCCGCGTCACGCCGCTGTCCGTGGTGCACGGCGAGGTCCACGCGTGGGCCGGGTCGGTGGACGGCGGCCGGCTGATGTTCCCGGGCGCGCCCGTGGAGGGCTACTCGATCGGCATGCCCGCCACCGAGGAACGCGCCGTCGCGGTCGGTTCGCTCATCTCCCGCAACAGGTTCGAGGGGCCGCAGGGCGACTCGACCCTGCCCGGCCTGACCGTGGACGCCGTGTCGCCGTTCTCCAGCCAGGGGCCCACGCGGATCGGCGGGCAGAAGCCGGACGTCGTCGCCCCCGGCCAGGTCGTGACGGCGGCCCTGTCGGCGGGCTCGGAGATGGCCGCCAACCCGCGCCTGGCCGGGCGGCTGCACCCGTCCGGGAAGTACGTGACGATCCAGGGCACCAGCATGGCCACGCCGTTCGTCGCGGGGGTGGTGGCGCTGATGTTGCAGCGGGAACCGAGGTTGACGCCCGAGGAGGTGCAGCAGCGGCTGCGCATCACGGCGCGTCGGGACGCCACGACGGGTCCGGTGTGGAACCCGCGCTACGGGTGGGGGAAGGTGGACGTGGAGGCGTTGTTCCGCACCTGAGTCACTGCGAGCGGCCGGCGGTCCACGCCGTCAGGCCCGCCGTCGTGGGGGACTCGCCCGGGAAGGCGGCCTCCAGGGCGCGGGCGTAGCGCTGGGCTTCCGGTCCGCTCAGGTCCGGTGGACGCAGCCACGGGGCCGGGTGCACGCGGCCCGGTCCCGGTCGTCCGCCGAGCAGGACCACGTCGGCGGCGCTGTCCTGGACGGGTTTGCCCAGGCGGGCCGCCTCGGCCCGGACGACCTCCGCCGCCTTGGCCGACCGGTCCGAGGAGTCGCCGGCGAGGGCGACCGGGCCCGGGATCGCGGCCACGGTGGCGCGCAGGGCGGCGGCGTCGGCTTCGGTCAGGGTGGGCCACGGTTGGTCGGCGGGCCTACCGGTCAGCAGGGAGGCCAGGACCGCGCTCGCGTGCTCCGGGGCTTCCGGGCCGCGCACGTCCGGGCCGTCCCACGGCTCCTCGCCCGGCGAGACCGGCATGGTGGCCCGGACGCCATCGCGTTCCAGCCACAGGGAAGCGCGGACCCCGCCCAGCCACACCAGCGCCCACCGGCCGCTCGCGCCGGGGCGTTCTTCCGCGTCCACCAAAGCGTTCGGGGCGTTGCCCACCTTCAGCGGGCCGGCGGTGTGGACCAGGTTCCAGCCCGGCCGGTGCGGGACGACCAGCACGTCCACCGGGG
The DNA here is from genome assembly GCF_040647305.1 of Saccharothrix sp. NPDC042600. NCBI lineage: Bacteria > Bacillati > Actinomycetota > Actinomycetes > Pseudonocardiales > Pseudonocardiaceae > Saccharothrix > Saccharothrix sp. NPDC042600. The sequence goes on from NZ_JBEZBW010000145.1 coordinate 5,714, forward strand.
TGGCGCCGACCGGGACCCGGCTGAGCACCGGGCGGCCCGCCGGCGGGGTCACCAGGTGACCGGCGACCGTGATCTGCGCGAGGCTGACCAGCAGCGCCACGCCCAGGCCGATGCCCACGAGCCGGACCATGAGAGTGGGCGGGCACAGCGCGACCCAGGCGACACCGGCGAACCCCGCCATGAGCACCACGTGCGCGCCGGCCAGCGGGGGACCGGTGAACCACACGGCCGCGGCGGCCGTCCCCAGGACCACCAGCGCGACGACGCACTTGGCCACGCCCGGGAACCGGTCGCGCAGCAGGGGTGGCGTGCACAGGCACAGCAGCACCCCCGCCGCGGCCGGGGCCGGCAGCCACCGCGCGTCGGCGACCAGCAGGGAGGCGACCCCGCCGGCCGCCGCCGCCGCGGTGACCACCTGCCTGGTCCGCGGGCCGGTCCGGGTGAACGGGCGGGTCAGCGCCCAGCCCGCCGCGAGCGTCACGGCGATGAGGAGGACGAGCCGCAACAGGGTGAAGCCCAGGGGCAGCCCGACCGCCCCGCCGCCGTGGCCGTGCACCGGTCAGGCCATCGCGGGCACGGCGCAGGTGCACCGCATCTGCGCGCGTTCCTCCCGGTTGGGTCGCATGTGGAGCACCATCGCGACCACCATCGGCACGAACACGATGAAGTTGTAGAACAGGTGCAGCTCCACGCGCGGCACCAGCAGCTGCACGATGCTCGTGGGCACCGGGCGGCCCAGCAGGTTGACGCCGGTGGAGGACTGCAGGATCAGCAGCAGGTGCTCGACGTGGTGCCAGAACTGCAACACCAGGGCGATGCTCCACCACGTCCGCGCCCGGCCGACGAAACCCTTGCGCAGCGCGAACAACGACACGAGCATCACCAGCGCGAACGCGTAGTGCAGCACCTCGGACGTGATCAGCCACGGGAACCACAGGCCGAGCACGCCCTTGGCCTTCGGCACCGCCCAACCCATGGCGTAGATCTGGAACGCCTGGGCGAGGTGCTCGGCCCAGTGCGCGAGGACGACGAACAGGAACGCGTAGAGCGCGAGCTTGTGGTGTCGGGCGTTGAGCGTGCCCGTCTCGCCGCCCGCCGCGTGCGAATGGACGTGGGTGTTGGCCACAGATCCTCCCGGCGACTACCGGTCCACGGTGGAGAACTTCCCGGCAGCAGAACGCTACCTACGGGGGTGACCTGGGAAAACGCTCGACGGCGCAGAGAGCAAGCCGGAAGAAGGCGTGCTCGGGCGAATGTCGTGCGGCCGGTGGACCACCTGCCGCAGTGGACGCCGCCGTCGGCGCAACGGCTCCCGGCGCGGGGAGCGGTGGGCCGACGGCGGACGGCTCGGGTTCGTGACGGTCGACCGCCCCGGGAGCGGTCGACCGTCGGGCAGCGCGGCGGTTCGGCGGAGGGGGGAAGGCCGACGAACCGGGTGCGGCTGCCAGTGGTGGAATGTACAACTAAGTGGTCCTACAAAACAACTGCGGTCTCTTGGTGAAGGACCGCCGCTGGTAATCTCGGGTCATGTCCACCAAGCGCAAGTACGACGACGGGTGCGCGGCGGCTCATGCCCTCGACCTCGTGGGCGAGCGCTGGGCGTTGCTGATCGTCCGCGAGTTGCTGCTCGGTCCCAAGCGGTTCACCGACCTGCGCGCCGGCCTGCCCGGCGCGAGCCCCAACGTGCTGTCCCAGCGGCTGCGCGAACTCGACGGCGCGGGCGTGGTGCGGCGGCGCAAGCTCCCGCCGCCGGCCGCCGCGTGGGTCTACGAGCTGACCGCGTGGGGCCACGAACTGGAACCGGTGATCGTCGCGCTGGGCCGGTGGGGCTGCCAGTCGCCGTCGCTGCGCGACGACGCCCCGATCAGCGCGGACTCCCTGGCGCTGTCGCTGAAGACCCGGTTCGACCCGGCCCGCACCGACGGGTTCACCGGACGGGTCGTCCTGCGGATGGGCGAGTACTCGTTCACCGTGGCGTTGTCCGCCGACGCCATCACCGTCTCGCGCGGGGAACCGGAGCGCGCCGACGCCGTGCTCACCGCCCCGCCAGCGACCCTCAACGCGGTCATGCTCGGCAACCTCAGCCCGGCGGAGGCGAGTGCCGACGGCGGGTTGTCCGTGTCCGGCGACCGGGAGCGGGCCACCCGGTTCCTCGGGTTGTTCCCGGCGCCCCGATCCGCCGCCTGACGCGACGGTGACGCGGCGGGGCGGTCCTTCCACCCGACGACTATCACGTCGGCGATTTTTCCTGATGGAAGGATTCTCCGGGGCGGTCCGGCCCGGCTGCCCGGTCGGCGCGGCGGGCGCAATCGGGTGATCGCAGGCGCGCGCTGGTCCGGTGGGCACAACGAGGGCTGCTCCGAACACCTTGTTGCACATTTTTGGTGGTTCCGGTGTCCAAATCGGGCGAATTGTGGCGGCTCCTTCCCCGGGGTGGTCGACAATCGTCGGGACATCCTCCGCCGGGGGTTTCAAATACGGCCGTCCGAAGTTGTCGAACCACTCCCCGGGAACCTTCATCCGGCGTTGCCCGGTTGATCTTGAAATGTTTGACGGAGTCGCGTTCGCGCACCTTGCGCGGGCTGTCATGCGCTGGTAACTTTCCGCTCCAGTGTGCTACTGGGGGCCTTAAGGGCTGCACTAATACCGCACGGTGGTCAAGGGCGACCACCGTGCGTCCGCCGCCGTCCGGGTGTCCTGTCGCGCAGTTTTTCCGAGTCACCTCTGCCAGCATTTGCGCGAATGGAGGCCTTGGTCGTGGGAGAAGTCATCGAACGCGCCGTGGGTCGGGTCATAGACTTCATGCACGAGAACATCGGCGAACAGTTCACCATAGACGACATGGCTCGGGCCGCGAATTACAGCAAGTTCCACTTCTCGCGGGCGTTCCAACGGGTCACCGGGGTGTCCCCGGGTCGGTTCCTGGCCGGTATCCGACTACAGGAGGCGAAACGCCTCCTGGTCTCCACCACCCTGACCGTGACCGACATCAGCCACCGCGTCGGCTACACGAGCGTCGGCACGTTCAGCTCCCGCTTCCGCAGCAGCGTCGGCGTCTCGCCGAGCACCTACCGGCAGCTCGGCGGCTGCACCCCGCACATCCCGATGCCCCGGCGCGACGTGGACGCGCGCCCGGCGTCGGTGCACGGCGAGATCTCCGCGCTCCCGGCCTGCGCGCCGGGGCTGGTCTTCGTCGGGCTGTTCCCCGACGGCCCGCACGGCTCGCCGACCCGGTGCTCCGTGCTGCACCGGCCGGGGACCTACACGCTGACCACCGTGCCGCCGGGGCGGTGGCACCTGCTCGCGCACTCGGTGGCGCGCGGTCGGGAGTCCGTGCTGGGTGACGGCCCGTTCGCCGGCGAGCTGGGGCTGTCGGTCGCCTCCTACGGTCCGATCACCGTCCGGCCCGGCGTGCCGGTCACCCACGCCGACCTCGTCCTGCGGCCCTTCCCCGTCCAGGACCCGCCGATCCTGGGGGCGCTGTTGAACATGCGCACGATCGCGCTGGGTGTGGACGCCGCCTGCTGACGCCTGTGCCGAAGGGCCGCCGCCCGGTCGGGGAGGCGGCCCTTCCGACCTGTCTCAGGAACGGATTTCCCGCCGTTGCGCGAATTCCCGGGCGACGCGTTGCCGCCAGACCTCGTACGCGGGTTCGGGGTGGTCGGTGAACGGCGCCGCGGGCCGGGCCCCGTGGACCACCCGAACCGCCTCTTCCGGCGTGGCGCCGCAGAAGACCCGGGTCGCCAAACCCGTGTGCGGCACCACGAGCCCGGCTTTGAGCCGGGTTTCGGCGGCGAACGCGGCGGCCTGCGCGAGGATTCCGGCGTGCCGCCCGGCCCGCCGCCGCAACAGCTCCAGTTCGTCCTCGGTCACGCCGCCCGCGTAGGTCGCGGCCAGGCCCGCGCCGGCGTAGAGGTCCTCGCGGCGGTGCTCGGCGAACCCGTCCACCAGGTCGGCGACGTGCTCGGGGTCGGTGCCGCCGACGAACCACAGCGCGCGGCCGATGCCCTGGTCCAGCGCGCGGGTGGCGTAGCCGCGCGGCCCTTCGGCCGGCCAGGGGAAGTCCCGGTCGACGTATTGGCCGCGCACGTACTTGTCGGTCTTGAAGTAGGCCTGGTGGAAGCCGTAACCGTCGAGCACCAGCCAGCGCAGCAACGGGTCGGTCGCGGCGCTCTTCGGCCACCGGAACCGCGGCAGCCGCGCCATCGCCCAGCCGAGGCCGACGTACGCCATGTAGACGTGGTCGGCCGCGCGACCGGCGAGGAACTGCTCGAAGTGCCGGGAATGGCCGAAGGGCAGTCCGTCGAGCACCGCGAAGGCCATCGCGGCGCCCTCGTAGGCGAACCCCTTGAACCGGGTCGGCAGGCGTTCCAGGTGTTCCTCCGCGTCGCGCGGGTGGCGGGCCTCGGCGGCGTGCGCGTACCCGGTGACGAACATCCGCCCGATGGTCTCCAGCAGTTCCTTGCCGGCCTCGTCCTTGACCCGGAAGCCGCGGGTCGCCATGAGGGTCTCGGTCAGGTCCGGTGTCAGGACCCGGCGGCGCAGGGCGCGCAGGTTCACGGTGTCCTCCTCGTCAGGCCCAAGGGGCGGTCGGGTACCACGGGATGATCTCCCGGCGGGCCAGCAGCCGGATGTCCCAGTACAGGAACGTGAAGACGCCGGCGACGATCAGCGCGGCGGCCGTGATCACCGTGGCGCGGGTGGGGTTCTCGGTCAGCCAGCGCTGCAGCCGGCCGCCGGTGAAGTGCGCCAGGGCCAGGAACAGCAGCGCCATGACGACGATGTTGCCCACCGACTGGAGGGTGAACGCGGCGGCGCCGTAGAGCGGGTTGCCGCTCTCGGCCGCGTCCCGGAACATCTTGCGGAACAACCCGAACGGCCGGCCGATGAGGAACCCGCCGATCAGCACGCCCATGAACACCATCGGCGCGTTGGGCCGCCGTTGGGAGATCTTGCGGAACGGGTCCTTCACCACGCCCAGCGACGCCAGGCCCAGGTAGACCATGACCAGGCCGATCACGCCGAACACGACCAGGGACTGGATGCTGCGGCCGTTGAGCGTGCCGGCGACGGTCTGGGCGGTGGAGAACTGCGGCATCTTCGTGCCGAAGAAGCCGACCAGCGCGCCGTAGAGGGCGGACACGCTGATCATGCCGACCGCCAGCCACCCCAACGGTTTGAGCGAGGCCTTCACCCGCGACCACCGGCTGCCGGTGGACCCGAGCAACGGCGCGACCGCGCCGAACGCGGCGATGTTGCACGCGGTGAAGGTGCCCGCGACGCCGGTGGCGAAGGCGAACGCGACGCCCGCGAGGACGCCGGTGATCGGTTCGCCCTTGGCGTCGTGGCCCAGGATCGTGTTGGCGACGCTGTCGCCGATCACCGAGTCCACGAAGTGCGCCGACCACACCACGGTGAGCAGGAACCCGCCCAGCGAGCTGAGCAGGATGATCAGCCCGCGCCGGCGCGGGAAGTGGCCGTTGACCAGGGTCGAGGTCGCCACAGGGCCGGACCCCTTGTGGTCGAGCCGGTTGATGCCGCTGCGCGTCATGGAATCTCCTAGCGGGGGATGGGCGCCGTGGATGAGATCGGCGAGCGGACACCAGCATCCGTCGCGCCGGTCGGCCTGTCTTTCTCCGAAGATGCGCAGTCCGCGGCGCTTCGGGCGGGTGCCCCGCGGAGGCTCCGCGCCCTGGTGACCGCCCCTTGACAGCGTTCCATAACGCCGCTATAAAACGTAACTAGAACACTGTTATGGAATCCGGGAGGTGGGGGCGATGGCCGCGCCGACGCGGGAAGCCGAACTGGGACTGGACGTGCGGGGTGAGCTGCCCGCCGTGCTGGACGGCGCCTTCGTCCAGACCGCCGCGCGCGGGGTGTGCGGCATCCGGCTCGGCGGGGGCGCGGCGCGGTGGTTCCGCGGGCCCGCGCCGGTGGGGTTGGTGGGCGCGCACCCCTCGGTGGCGCGGCCGGTGTTCGACGGGCAGCGGTGGCACACGGTGGTGTCGCACCCCGGGCTCGGGCACGCCGAGCACGTCGTGCTGGGCGCGGACGGCGGTGTGGCGGGGGTCGAGCCGTTCGCCGCCGACGGCGTGCCCGTCGTCGCCGTGGCCGGGCGGCTCGTCGTCGTTGTCGAGTCGGGGCCGTATTACAGCCGTGCGGCGGCGTTGGTGGGGGTGCGTGATCCCCATGTGCACGCCGACGACCGGCCGGTGCGGATCGGGTTGCTCAGCGGCGGTGAGCCGTGCTGGTTCGAGGCCGGGGTCGGCGAGGTCCGGCAGGTCGTCAACGCCTACACCGAGTTGGGGCGGGTCGTCGTCGATGCCGTGTGGGCGCCGGGGGTCCTGCGGCGGTGCACGATCGACCTGCGGACCGGGGTCGTGCGGACCACGTCGTTGCCGGCATTGGACGTCGGGGAAGTGGACCCGCGGTTCGTCGGCGCCCGGCACCGGTTCGTCTTCGGCGCGGTGGGGCGGTCGGTGGTGCGGCACGACCTGGCGTTGGGCGAGCGGGCGGTCGGGCGGCTCCCGGTGGAGCCCTCGCAGCCGGTGTTCGTGCCGCGCGGGAGTGACGAGGGTGACGGGTGGTTGGTCGTCCTCGCCGGTGACCGGCTGGTGGTGCTGGACGCGGAGGAGCCCGAGGGGCGGCCGGTCGCCGAGGTGGCGTTGCCGTTCGCGGTGCGCGCCAGTGGGCGTGCCCGGTGGGTGGCGGCCCCGGAGCTCCACGGGGAGCACCGGGGCCGGTAGGTCTACTGTGGACTGCCCGACACCAGGTGCGCCACCTCCCGCGCCAGCACGTCCCGGTCGTTGAAGTACGCCGTGTGGCCGACGCCGGACCAGGTCAGCAGCCGTGACCCGGCGATCTGGCGGGCCAGGCCGCGACCCCACGCCATCGGCGTGGCCGGGTCGTGCTCACCGCTGACGACCAGGACGTTCGCCGCGCCCCGCACGACCTCGCGCCGCCACGGGTTCGCCGCCGGGACCGGCCACCCGGCACATCCGGCCTGCACGTCCCAACCCTCCACGTGGCCGCGGGTCACCGGCGCGAGCCGCCGGACCTCGCGTTGCCGCGCCGCGAGGTCCGCGAACCCCCGGACGTCGCTGGGGAAGTCGTGGCACGCGATCACGCGGTACGCCGGATCGGTGGCCGCGGCGGCGAACGGCGCGGCGTCGGTCTCCGCGTCACGCAACAACTCCGCCAGGCGGGACCAGTTGGCGGGCGAGTACAGCGCCGAGTAGACGCCATAACCGAGCTGTTCCGCCGGGATGCCGTTCGGAACACCCGTCGCGGGCAGCGGCGCGCGAGCGAGCAGGTTCTCGTAGTGCGCGATGACGTCCCGGTCGTGCAGGGCGCACGTCGAGTCCTCGGCGCACCACTTCGCGAAACGCGTGAACACCTCCTCGGTCACCCGTGCCTCGTCGGCGGCCATGCGGCGGGAGCCGATGCTGTGGTCCACCGCCCCGTCGAACACCGCCGCGCGCACCCGGTCGGGGTACAGGCGGGCGTAGGTCGTGCCCAGCAGCGTGCCGTAGGACAGGCCCAGCCAGCTGACCTGCCGTTCCCCCAACGCCTTGCGGACCGCCTCGAAGTCCCGGGCGGCGCTGACGGTGTCCACGTGGTCGATCAGCGGACCGGTGGCGCGGCGGCAGTCCTCGGCCACGCGCCGGTTGTGCGCGACGAGCCGGTGGTACTGCTCCGGCGTGGCCGGGAACTGCGTCACGGCCGGGTCGAACGGCGGTGTGGGACAGGTGATCGCGGGCCGGCTCTCGCCGACGCCGCGCGGGTCCACGCCGACGATGTCGAACCGGTCCCGCAGGTCGGCGGGGAACACCTCGCGCGCGTAGTCCCGCACCATCGGCACGGCCGGCCCGCCGGGTCCGCCGGGGTTGATGAACAGCACCCCGATCCGCCGCGCCGGGTCGGCGGCCCGCACGCGCGACACGGCGAGCGTGATCCGCTCACCCGGCCGCGCCCAGTCCAACGGCACGCGCACGGACCCGCACTCGGCCCCCTGCTCGCCACACGCGTGCCACTCGATCCCCGCCTGCGCGCCGCCGGGCTCCCCGGCGGCCACGGCCGGTGCCGCGGCGACCGGCGCGGCGGCGACCAACCCCAATACGACCGCCACTGCGGTCTGTCGTCTCATGTCATCCCCTCGGTCGAAGTGCCGGCGGGGTTGATCATGTTGAGCGCGCGCCTGCGCGGTCGTCAGCCGGCGGTATGACGCGCGGTCATCCCGTGGTCGGGGTATCAACACCGGTATGAGAGTCGTGGTCCTGTCCGACACCCACGCGCCCCGCCGCTGGAAGTCCTGCCCGCCGCGGGTCGCCGAGCACCTGCGCGACGCCGACCTGATCCTGCACGCCGGTGACGTGTGCGTGCCGTCCGTGCTGGACGAGCTGGCGGCCTTCGCGCCCGTGGTCGCGGTGTGCGGCAACAACGACGGGCCCGACGTCGTGGCCTGGGGCGCGCCCGAGACGGTCGAGCTGGACCTCGACGGCCTGCCGGTCGCGATGATCCACGACAGCGGCCAGGCCAAAGGCCGCACGGCCCGGATGGCGCGCCGGTTCCCCGACGCCCGGCTGGTCGTGTTCGGGCACTCGCACATCCCGCTGGACGAGACCGGCGACGGCGTGCGCGTCTTCAACCCCGGCTCGCCCACCGACCGCCGCCGGCAGCCGCACGGCACGATCGGCCTGCTCGACGTCGTTGCGGGGGAGCTGGTGTCGGCGCGGATCGTGCCCGTCACCGATTAGCACCCTTGTACGCAGCGTCGCGATGTGGTGACTATGGGTGTCCAGCCGTCGAGCCAGCCTGGAGATCCGATGGAGTTCACCCTCGACCCGACCGGCCGCGACATCCACGCCGAGGCGGCGCTGCTGCGGTCCCGGGGCAGGCTCACCCGCGTGCGGCTGCCCGGCGGCGTCACCGCGTGGTCGGTCGGCGGGCTGGCCGACCTCAAACGGCTGCTGGGCGACCCGCGCCTGTCCAAGGACCCGCGCCGGCACTGGCGGGCTTGGCGGGACGGCGAGGTTCCCGACGACTGGCCGCTGCACCTGTGGGTGTCGGTGCGCAACATGTTCACCGCCTACGGCGACGAGCACCGCAGGCTGCGGGCGCTGGTGTCCAAGGCCTTCACCCCGCGCCGCGTGGACGACATGCGGCCGTGGGTGCGGCGGATCACCGCCGACCTGCTCGACGCGCTCGCCGCCGGTCCCGACGAGGTGGACCTGCGGGAGGCGTTCGCCTACCCGTTGCCGATCGAGGTCGTCTGCCGCCTGTTCGGCGTGCCCGACGACCTGCGGCCGGGGCTGCGGCGCGCGGTGGACGTCATCTTCGACACCACCGCCTCCCCCCGGGACGCCGTGGCCAACCAGGAGCGGCTCTACGCGTTGCTGCACGGCCTGGTCGAGGCCAAGCGCCGCGACCCCGGCGACGACCTGGCCGACGGCCTGATCGCCGCCCGCGACGAGGACGGGTCGCGGCTGACCGAGCAGGAGCTGGTGGACACGCTGATCCTGGTCCTGGCCGCCGGCCACGAGACCACGGTCAACCTCCTCGACCACGCCATCACCGCGCTGCTCACCCACCCGGAGCAGCGGCGGCGGGTGGAGACGGGTGACGTCTCGTGGGCCGACGTGGTGGAGGAGACGCTGCGGTGGCAGGCGCCCGTGGCCCACCTGCCGCTGCGGTACGCGGTGGAGGACGTCGCCGTGGACGGGACGGTCATCGCCCGCGGCGACGCCGTGCTCGCCGGGTACGCCGCGGCCGGCCGCGACCCGGAGCACCACGGCCCGACCGCGGCCGAGTTCGACCCGGGCCGGGCGGACAAGACCCACCTGTCCTTCGGCTTCGGGGCGCACTACTGCCTGGGCGCGCCGCTGGCCCGGCTGGAGGCGGAGCTCGCGCTGCCCGCGCTGTTCGCCCGCTTCCCGGACCTGGCCCTGGCGGTGCCGCCGTCGGACCTGGCGCCGCTGCCGTCGTTCATCTCCAACGGCCACGCCACCCTGCCGGTCCGCCTGCGGGGGTAGACCGCGCGCCCCGCGGCGCGCGACGGGCCGGGATGCCCAGGGGGGATGGGCATCCCGGCCCGCTCGGCGTCAGGAGGCCGTGCAGGTCGGGCTGGGGGAGCCGGCGCTGCCGGTGCCCTGGAACCCGAACTCGGTGGCCTGCCCGGCGGTCAGGTTGCCGTTGTAGGCGACGTTGGACCACTGGTTGCCGTTGCGCGTGGCGTTCCACGAGTTGGTCACCGTCGAACCGGACGGCAGCGCCAGCGTCACCGTCCAGCCCCGGATCGCCGCCGCCCCGGCGGTGACCTTCACGGTGACCACGAACCCGCCGTTCCACGCGTTGACCGACGCCGTGGCCGTGCAGCCGCCGGGCACCGGGTCGTTGGACGTGGTGGTGGTCGTCGTGGTGGTGGTCCCGCCGACGCTGTTCAGCGCGTCGAGGACCGCCGTGTAAGCGGGCTTCTTGTTGCCCGAGCCGTCGAACAGGAGCGGGGTGCCGTAGGAGCGCCAGGAGTCGGTGTCGCGGATGCCCCAGACGGTGATGCCGGTGCATCGGGTCACGGCGAGGCAGGCCTTGGTGAC